>CAZHQM010000009.1:21503-23799 GCA_964534155.1 uncultured Oxalobacter sp. | reverse complement strand
GGTGCCAAGGGTTATGTCGGCAAGCGTGAAGGTGTGAGCGGCAATGTGACTGCGACCTATTCTTTCTAAGCGCAGATATCCCTCAACCCAGAGACCTCAGGTGTTTTGCATCTGGGGTCTTTTTTTTGTGTGAACAGACTGCTGATATACCCGATGTCTCAGCGCATCATGCTGCTGCTTTGCGGCAGAAATATCGGTGGTTGGGAACCGGGTACCGCAGTCTGTCGAAAACACCCATGACCTAGGAGGTGTATCTTCTATGCTGAAAGGCAGAACTATTACAGGACAGGTTGTTGCAGATATGGGCAAGCAGGAGCAAATGCCATAACTTCCATGTTAAAATGAAAGGTCAATCTTTTTGATTTTTTTCTATTTTTTAATGGAGTTTATCTCATGGCAATCGAACGTACTCTGTCCATCGTTAAACCGGACGCAGTTGCTAAAAATGTTATCGGCAAGATCTACAGCCGTTTTGAAGACGCAGGCCTGAAAATCGTTGCGGCACGCATGGTTCAGCTGTCCCGTGCAGAAGCAGAAGGCTTCTATGCTGTTCACAAAGAACGTCCTTTCTTCAAAGACCTCGTTGATTTCATGATTTCCGGTCCAGTCATGGTTCAGGTTCTCGAAGGTGAAGGCGCTATCGCTAAAAACCGTGAACTGATGGGTGCTACCGATCCTAAGAAAGCAGACAAGGGCACCATCCGTGCAGATTTCGCTGAATCCATCGATGCAAATGCAGTCCATGGTTCCGATGCACCGGAAACCGCTGCAGTGGAAATCGCTTATTTCTTCCCATCCATGCAGATTTGCGCACGCTGATAAACTGATTCCCTGCATTCACAGTGATGTGGATGCAGGTTTCATGTGGAAAGTGAAATGAGCGGAGAACGGACAAACATACTGGGCCTGACCCCGAAACAGCTGGTGGAATACTGCGGTTCGCTGGATGAGAAGCCATTCCGTGCGAAGCAGCTGCAGCGCTGGATCCATCAACAGGGCGTTGGAGACTTCAGTGCGATGACAGATCTGGCGAAGTCCTTGCGCGCCAAGCTGTTGGAGCAGGCTGAGGTCAGGGCACCGTCTGTTCTCAAGGACCATATATCCGGCGACGGCACACGCAAGTGGCTGCTGGATGTTGGTCAGGGCAATGCGATTGAAACCGTTTTTATCCCTGAGGATGACCGGGGAACGCTCTGTGTCTCGACACAGGCGGGGTGTGCTGTCAACTGCCTGTTCTGCTCAACAGGCAAGCAGGGGTTCAACCGCAATCTGACCGCCCATGAGATTATCGGTCAGTTATGGATGGCGGAAGCGGCTGTCCGCAAGGCAAGGAATGTCCCTCCCGGCAAGCAGGACAGGCAGATCTCGAATGTCGTGATGATGGGGATGGGCGAACCGCTTCACAATTTTGATGCCACGGTCAGTGCACTGAAACTGATGCTCGACGACAATGCCTATGGTCTCTCAAGAAGGCGGGTGACCGTCTCGACCTGTGGTGTTGTGCCGATGATGGATAAGCTGGCGCAGGAATGTCCTGTCGCGCTGGCGGTTTCCCTGCATGCGCCCAATGACCCGCTTCGGGATAAGCTGGTGCCATTGAACAGGCGTTATCCGTTGGCAGAACTGATGGCGGCATGCCAGCGTTATCTTGAGTATGCCCCCCGCGATTTCATCACTTTCGAGTACTGTATGCTCGATGGTGTCAATGATACGGATACCCATGCCCGGGAACTGGTTGAACTGGTCCAGTCCGGACCGGCACCTGTATCATGTAAGCTGAATCTGATTCCTTTCAATTCGATTCCGATGCCGGGATTGCGGCGTTCAAAAGACGCCCAGATCGCCTCTTTCGCAAAGATCCTGCAGAACGCAGGAATCGTCACAACTGTCAGAAGGTCCCGTGGTGAGGATATCGAGGCTGCATGCGGTCTGCTGGCGGGTGAGATCATGGACAAGACACGGGTCCAGGAACGCATGGCAAGACAGGGAATGGATTCAGAAGAATATATAAAGACTTACCGGTTCAAGAATGTTTGCAGTTGATCCCATGCAGATGGGGATGATGATCTGATTTCAATAACGGAATAAAAAATGGAAGACGGAAACCGTAGCAGCGAAGAAGCGCAGCAACCAACAGACAGTCAGCAGAATGAAGAAAAAGTGCTGGATGTGAAAGAAGAAGCTCTTGATCTGGTGAATTCCCCGTGCAAGGCGTTGACAGCAAGACGCCAGGAACTGGGGTGGACCGAAGAAGATGCGGCATCCCGTCTGAAGATCACCGTTCGTCAGGTTCAGG
>CAZHQM010000009.1:0-21493 GCA_964534155.1 uncultured Oxalobacter sp. | reverse complement strand
GAATCTGGCGAATTTGATGTTTTTCATGGCATCACCTTTGCCCGCGGTTTTGTCCGTGCTTATGCCCGCCTGATGGGAATGGATCCAGAGCCGCTGGTTGCGTTCTTCTCTAAGGGTGACGGTGCCGCGCCATCCCGGGCGAATATCAAGAACACTGTTGCCGCTGACGCCGTGGGCCAGTCTTTCAGTGAAAGCCAGATGACTTTCCGTGAGCGTCCGAACAAGACCCGCATCTTCCTTTGGGCGATTGTTGTGGCTGTGGTTGCTGTAATCGGCTTTGCATGGCATATGAAATATATCCCTTGGCATCGTCCGACACCGAAGGCATCTCCGGCTGCGGCACAGAAAGCGCCTGAACAGAAGGCCCCGGAACAGCCGGCTGCATCGTCTGCACCTGTGGCTTCAGGTTCCGAGGCGGCGAAAGATGCCCAGACTGCTGAAGGCAAGGCACCGCTGAAGATGACTTTCACCGGTGAATCCTGGGTTCAGATCCAGCGCGAAGACAGCAAGAAGACCATTGCCCAGTTCATGGCTAAGGCCGGTGAGACCAAGCAGATGGATGTTGAGGTGCCTTCTGTGATTGTGATTGGCAATGTCAAGTCTGTGTCCATGGAATTCCGTAATGCCGCGGTCGATCTGGATGCGGTTTCCAAAGGGAATACCGCGAAGATGACACTGAAATAAACGGGCATGCAGGGACAGACAGCGGCCATGGCAGTGATGCCGGTCATCAGGAAATCAACCCATCAGGTCGCCATTGTGAATGGCGGCCGGACTGTGCGGATGGGAGGTGGTGCGCCGGTCGTTGTCCAGTCAATGACCAATACCCTGACGGCAGATGTCGCCTCGACAGTCAGCCAGGTGGTCCAGCTGGCTCGGGCAGGTTCTGAGCTGGTGCGTATCACTGTGAATACGCCGGAAGCCGCCGAGGCGGTGCCTGTCATCCGGGAGCAGTTGGATAAACAGGGGTGTGATGTGCCGCTGGTGGGGGATTTCCACTATAACGGACATCTGCTGCTGACCCGGTATCCTGCCTGTGCGGAAGCGTTGTCGAAGTACCGCATCAATCCGGGCAATGTCGGTCAGGGCGAAAAGAAGGCGTCGCATTTTGCGACCATGGTCGAGGTTGCCTGCCGGTATGACAGGCCTGTTCGTATCGGGGTGAACTGGGGCAGTCTGGACCAGGCACTGCTCGACCGCCTGATGACCGGGAATGCGGCAAGGGAAAATCCGCTGCCGGCAGAGCTGGTCATGCGCCAGGCACTGGTGGATTCGGCGGTGGAAAGCGCCGATGAGGCGGTCAGGCTGGGACTGCCTGCCGATAAGATTGTGCTGTCCTGCAAGGTTTCCGCGGTGCAGGACCTGATTGCGGTCAACAGGACATTGTCCAGCCGTTGCCGCTATGCCCTGCATCTGGGATTGACCGAGGCAGGTGGCGGAACAAAAGGGATTACAGCTTCTTCAGCAGGGCTGGCTGTATTACTGCAGGAGGGAATTGGGGATACAATCCGTATTTCACTCACGCCGGTTCCTGGAGAGGCAAGAACGAAGGAAGTGATTGTTGCGCAGGAGCTGCTGCAGTCCATGGGGCTCAGGAGTTTTTCGCCACAGCTGATTTCCTGCCCGGGATGCGGGCGCACGGCATCCGAGCTGTTTCAGGTGCTGGCACACAGTACCCAGCAGTACCTGCAGGAGCAGATGCCGGTCTGGCGAGGGCGGTATCCGGGTGTCGAGAATATGAAGGTGGCTGTGATGGGGTGCATCGTCAACGGTCCCGGTGAGTCGAAGCATGCTGACATCGGTATCAGCCTGCCGGGAACGGGCGAATCGCCTGCGGCACCTGTCTATGTGGATGGGGCAAGGACAGCAACACTTCGCGGCGAAGGAATAGGGGAACAGTTTCAGCAGATGATTGCTGAGTATGTTGAGACACATTATGGTGTTCAGGCTGGTTGAGCCGTCTGGGCACAGATAGAGCGGTAAAAATAGAAAATGGCAGAAGAAAATAAAAAGAAAAAAGTCAATAAGATCAAAGGTATCCGTGGGATGAATGACATCCTGCCGGCAGATGCACCTGTCTGGGAACTGCTTGAGGGAACGGTTGAGTCTGTGCTCCGCAGCTACGGTTACCAGCGGATCAGGACCCCGATTGTCGAGGATACTTCCCTGTTCAAGCGTGGTCTGGGCGAGGTCACCGATATTGTCGAGAAGGAAATGTATTCCTTCGAGGATTCCATGAATCAGGACAACCTGACCCTGAGACCGGAAGGCACCGCAGGTGTTGTCCGTGCGGCGGTCGAGCATAACCTGACCTACAACGGTCCACAGCGCCTGTGGTATGCGGGTCCGATGTTCCGCCATGAACGCCCACAGCGTGGCAGATACCGCCAGTTCCATCAGATTGGCTGTGAGGCGCTTGGCTTTACAGGTCCGGACATTGATGCTGAGATCATCCTGATGTGTCACCGCCTGTGGGGTGATCTGGGTCTGGAGAATGTCCGTCTTGAGATCAATTCCATCGGTGATGCAGAGGAACGCAACCGCCACCGTGCTGACCTGATTGCCTACTTCGAACAGCACAAGGGGCTGCTCGATGAAGATGCGATGAGACGCCTCTACACCAATCCACTGCGTATCCTGGATACCAAGAATCCAGAGATGCAGGATATGGTCAATGCGGCACCGAAACTGCTGGATTATCTGGGTGAGGAATCCATGGCGCATTTTGAGGGCGTTAAGAATATCCTGGACCGTAATGGTATTGAATACGTCGTCAACCCACGTCTGGTGCGTGGTATGGATTACTATAACCGTACCGTTTTCGAATGGATCAGCGATGAGCTGGGCTCTCAGGGCACCATCTGCGGTGGTGGTCGCTATGATCCGCTGTTTGAGATGTTTGGTGGCCGCCATACCCCATCCTGTGGCTTTGCGATGGGTGTGGAACGCATCATCGAATTGCTGAAAGAACAGGGCAGCATCGAGAACCAGCGCATGGCAGATGTTTACATCGCCCATATGGGTGCTGCAGCACAGGTGGAGGCGACTGCGGTGGCAGAAACCCTGCGTGACTGCAATCTGGATGTTATGCTTTACTGTGCAGCGGCGAATTCCGGTGGTAGTTTCAAGGCGCAGATGAAGCGTGCGGATGAAAGCGGTGCGTTGTTCACCATCATCATCGGTGAGGATGAGGTTGCAAAAGGTGAGGCAACTGTCAAGGAAATGCGTTCTGGCGGCACCGGAGGTGCCCAGACAAGTGTACCATTCGATAATCTGCCGGATTATCTGCTTCAGCAGATTATTGATGAAACCGGACTGGATGGGCTCTGTGATATGGGTTCTGAGGTCGAAGGGATTAAGTAATACATTTCGCAGGAAGAAGAAATGGCTCTCAATTTAGAAGAACAGGAACAGGTTGATTCCCTGAAGGACTTATGGAAGCGCTATGGCAATATTGTCACTTGGGCACTGATTGTCATTCTGGGGATCTATGCGGCTTTCCAGGGGTGGAACTGGTATCAGCGTAAGCAGGCGGCACAGGCCTCTGCACTGTATTACGAAATGCAGAATGCGGTCATGTCAGGGGATTCCCAGCGCGCACTGCAGGTGGCGAAGGATACCCGCGAGAAATTCGGCGGAACCGTCTATGCACCGATGGTCTCTCTGGTTGCCGCAAAGATGGCATACGAGAACAAGGACATGGATACCGCAAAGGCGAACCTGAAATGGGTCGTTGACAACAGCAGTGAGGATGGCTACAAGGCGCTTGCCCGTGTCCGTCTGGCTGGTATCCTGCTGGATGAAAAGGCTTATGATGAGGCGCTGTCTGCTCTCTCTGGCAGTGTGCCAGACCAGTTTGTCAGCATGATCGAAGACCGCAAGGGTGATGTCTATCTGGCACAGAACAGGCTGGAAGAAGCAAGAGCGGCTTACAAGCTGGCTTACGAGAAGGCTTCTCCGGAAGATCCTGGCAGAAAACTCATTAAACTGAAACTGGAAGAAGTCGGTATCGGCGATGTGGCTGATGCGGCTCCTGCAAACAAAGGATAAGTCTGTGAAAAAAGCCTGGCGTCTGTTTCTCCTGCTCCTGTGTGCGGCATTCTGCTCACAGCTGACAGGCTGTTTCAGTTGGTTCTCCTCAAAACCACCGCGTCATCCACCGGCAGAGCTGGTTGATATCGATTCGGCGAAGAATGTCCGTCAGCTCTGGTCTGTCAGTATCGGATCGGCTGACAACGGTGCGTTTACCCCTGCGGTGTCTTACGACATCATCTATGCCGCTTCAGCGGATGGCACCGTGACCAAGGTCGATTCATCAAACGGTGATGTCATCTGGCGTCATGATGTTGATATGGACCTGACAGCAGGTGTCGGTACCGATGGTTCCACCGTTGTTGTCGTCGGTGAGAAGGGTGTCCTGATTGCCCTGAGCTCAGATGGTCAGGAAAAATGGCGTGCGCAGCTTTCGACAGAGGTCATGTCCACCCCGGTTGTGGCGAAAGGTGTTGTCGTTGTCCGCAGTATGGATAACCACATCGCTGGCTATGATGCGGACACCGGTGAACGTAAATGGCTGGTGACTTACCGCACACCGGCGCTGATGTTGCGCCATGAACCGGGTATGGCAACGGTTGGTCCAACTGTCCTGACGGCAATGCCAGGGGGCAAGATGCTTTCCATGATGCTGAACAATGGTGCGGTCCGCTGGGAAATCCCTGTGGGGCAGCCTAAGGGGATCAGTGATCTGGAACGTATTGCGGATATGACCGGTGTGCCTGTTGTGTTCGGTCAGGGTGTCTGTGTGACCGCATGGCAGGGCAGGATCGGCTGTTTTGACGTTGTTTCTGGCAATCCTTTCTGGATGAAGGATTTTGCAAGCAAGGTGGGTGTCAGCATCGATGAGAACTATGTCTATGGTGTCGATCAGGCAGACAAGGTCTATGCATTCGCCAATACCACTGGTCACAGTGTCTGGCGCAATGAGAAACTGACATACCGCACGCTGTCTTCCCCGGCGGCATATATGTCAAATGTTGTGGTGGGCGACAAGGAAGGTTATGTCCATTTCCTGTCCCGCTATGATGGCTCATTCGAGGCACGTACGAAGACAGATGGCTCTCCGATTGTTGCTGCACCGATCGCATTTGCCGATAAGGTTGTCGTGCTGACAACGGGTGGCTCCCTGCGTGCATTTGCATTTGAATAGTAGTCCTTCATGCGGACAGCAGGTTATGTCCGCATGAAGCAGTGAAAAAAAGAACAAGAATTAGAAGAAGAATAAGAAATGAAACCTGTAGTTGCGCTTGTGGGGCGCCCGAATGTCGGGAAATCCACGCTTTTCAATCGATTGACCCGTACACGGGATGCAATCGTCGCTAATTTCCCAGGTCTGACCCGTGACCGCCATTATGGCGAAGGCAAGATCGGTGACAGACCTTTTCTCGTGATCGATACCGGTGGCTTTGAGCCTGTTGTCAAGGAAGGCGTTGTTCAGGAAATGGCAAAACAGACCCAGCAGGCGATTGCCGAGGCGGATGTTGTCGTTTTCCTGGTGGATGCCCGTCAGGGACTTTCCCCGCATGACCGTGTCATTGCCCAGTATCTCCGCCGCTGTGACCGTCCTGTTGTGCTGGCAGTGAACAAGTCTGAAGGCATGAAGTACACAGCCGCGGTTTCTGAATTCTATGAGCTCGGGCTGGGTGAGCCGGCCTCGATTTCCTCCGCCCATGGTGACGGTGTCTATTCCCTGATTGAAGAGGCATTGAGCCATGTTCCTGAAGAGGATTTCCCAGAAGAAGAGGAAAGCCTGCCGGAAGGGCAGAAATCCATCAAACTGGCGATTGTCGGGCGTCCGAATGTCGGTAAATCCACGATGGTCAATGCACTGCTCGGTGAGGAGCGTGTGATTGCATTCGATATGCCAGGCACGACCCGTGATGCGATCGAGATTCCATTCGAACGGAACGGCAGGCACTACACTCTGGTCGATACTGCAGGGCTGAGAAAACGCGGCAAGGTTTTCCAGACTGTGGAGAAGTTCTCTGTCGTCAAGACACTGCAGGCGATCTCCGAGGCGAATGTCGTCCTGCTGCTGCTGGATGCCCGTCAGGATATTTCCGAGCAGGATGCCCATATCGCAGGCTTCATCCTTGAGAGTGGCAGGGCACTGGTTGTCGGTGTCAATAAGTGGGATGGTCTCTCCCAGGACCGCCGCCGTGAGATCAAGGAAGATGTGGAATGGAAACTGCATTTCCTCTCCTTTGCGAATTTCCACTATGTCTCAGCACTGAAGTCTGGCGGTATCCGCCAACTGATGGATTCTGTTGATGCGGCGTATGCGGCGGCGACAGCGAAGCTGTCAACACCGCGACTCACCCGTGTCCTGCAGGAAGCGGTCGAACATCAGCAACCGCCACGCCGTCAGGCAGGTATCCGGCCTAAGATGCGCTATGCCCATCAGGGGGGACAGAACCCACCGATTGTCGTCATCCATGGCAACAGTCTTGAGCACATTGCAGATGACTACAAGCGCTATCTGGAACGCCATTTCCGTGATGCTTTCAACCTGAAAGGGACACCGCTGCGGATTGAATTCCGTTCAAGTGACAATCCTTTCGACAGGAAATAGGCATCCGTGCAGACGGTACAAAAACATTGAGAAAATAAGGTATATTAGCCATACCTTTGCAAGAAGAATCACGAATCAGTACGTTTTCCTACAAGAAAACCATAACAATAACCTAGGAGGCAAAAATGAGTGTAAACAAAGGTCAGATGCTGCAGGATCCATTCCTGAATATCCTGCGCAAAGAACGTATTTCCGTATCCATCTACCTGATCAACGGCATCAAGCTGCAGGGTCAGGTTGAATCTTTCGACCAGTATGTTGTCCTGCTGCGTAACAGCGTTACCCAGATGGTTTACAAGCATGCGATTTCCACCATCGTGCCAGCGAAGGCAATCAGCCTGAACGGAGAAGGCAGCAACGCCTGATAGCATGGAAAAACCTGAGACATCGATGACCAGGGCTGTCTTGGTCGGCGTGGATTTCGGAAAGATCGGTTTTGAGGCCAGTCTTGAGGAACTGACGCTTCTCGCCAAGTCAGCAGGTGCACAACCCGTCCAGACAGTGACAGGCAAGCGCTCCAGTCCTGATGCCGCCTTCTATGTGGGCAGTGGCAAGGCTGATGAGATTGCGCAGGCTGTCCAGCTGCATGGGGCGGATGTTGTCATCTTCAATCATGCTCTTTCTCCAGCCCAGCAGCGTAACCTCGAGAAGAGACTGAAAACGGCTATCGTTGACAGGACCAGCCTGATCCTTGATATCTTTGCACAGCGTGCGAAGAGCCATGAAGGTAAGGTTCAGGTTGAATTGGCACAGCTCCAGCATCTGATGACACGACTTGTCCGTGGATGGACCCACCTTGAAAGGCAGAAGGGTGGTATCGGTCTGCGTGGTCCGGGTGAGACACAGCTTGAGACCGACCGCCGCCTGATTGGTGACCGTGTCAAGATGCTCCGCTCGAGACTGGACAAGCTCCAGCGGCAGCGTGAGACTCAGCGCCGTGGCAGAAGCCGCAGCCAGACATTCTCCATGTCGCTGGTCGGTTATACCAATGCGGGTAAATCCACCCTGTTCAATGCCATCACCAAGGCAGGGACCTATGCGGCGAACCAGCTGTTTGCGACGCTCGACACGACATCAAGACGGGTCTATATCGAGCCGGTTGGCAATGTTGTGATTTCGGATACGGTTGGGTTTATCCGGGAACTGCCCCACCAGCTTGTTGCGGCATTCCGGACAACCCTGGAAGAAACCATCCATGCCGATCTGCTGCTGCATGTGGTCGATGCATCCAGTGATATGCGTGTTGAGCAGATCGAGCAGGTCAATCAGGTTCTTGAGGAAATCAATGCCCAGGGTGTCCCACAGCTGCTTGTCTTGAATAAAATCGATCTGGCGGGGCTTGAACCGGGCATTGACCGCAATGAAGATGGTAAGATTCGTAGGGTTTCTGTCAGTGCGATGACAGGAGCAGGTCTGGATCTGCTGAGACAGGCCATTGTTGAATTTGCGGCAGATGCCACCAGGGCGCGGGAAGAGAACGCTGGCGGGGAAGAACGCGTGCGCGATCCGCGTTTTGACAGTCTGCCATCATAATGGAACTGCGATAGAGATCATATGAAGAAGATAGCCGACAGCTTCGACCTCGATGAACCGATCAGGGATGACCTTTTCGGGCATGGCAGCAGTTTCAATAACGATGAGCCGCCGCCAGATGTTGACAAGATGTGGAAGAACTTCAACAAGAAGTTGAACAATCTCCTGCGTCTGAAGAAAAACAAGAACGGTGGTGGTGAGGATCCGGATGACGATTCTGAAAACGAAAAGGACACTAATTCCAGAGGGCTTCAGATCATCCTCGGCATCATTACCGGTATCGCGGCTTTCGTGTGGCTCTCAACCGGCGTGTATATGGTCAATGAAGGCCAGAGCGCTGTCATCACCACATTCGGCCGCTACACAAAAACAGAATCCTCAGGGATGAGCTGGCATATCCCCTGGCCGATCCAGGATCATGAGATCATTGAGACCGGGCTCATTAAATCGGTCGAGGTCGGCTACCGTGAGAGCCTGTCTGCCCATAAATATGAAGAATCGCTCATGATGACCTCTGATGGCAACATGATCGATTTCCAGTTCTCGGTGCAGTACCGGATTGCCAGTGCGACTGATTGGCTCTACAACAGCCGTAACCCAGAAGACATGATTCGACTAGCATCGGAAAACGCTTTCCGTCAGGTCACGGTCACCCGTCCATTCAAGGACCTGCTCTATGGCAGCAAGGATCAGGTGATTGCCGAGGTCCAGAAAATCCTCAATGCGACTGTTGCCAAGTATAAGATCGGTGTTGAGATTGTCGGTGTCACCGTCCAAAGCGTCCGTCCACCACAGCCGGTTCAGGAAGCCTTTGCCGATGCAGAAGCTGCGCCGAAGGATGTCGAGCGCATGAAGAATGAAAGCGAGAACTATACAACCAGTATGGTTCCAAAAGCCAATGCAGAGGCAGAGCAGATCAAGACCGATGCAGAGGCATACCGCCGTCAGGCTGTCGTCAATGCCGAGGCAGAGGCAGAACGCTTCCGTCAGATCCTGCCTGAGTATAAACAGGCGCCAGAGGTCACCAAGGATAGGCTCTATCTGGAAACCATGGAGCAGATCTATGCCAATACCGACAAGGTCCTGATTGATTCCCAGAAGAAACCGATTGTCCGTCTGCCGGTCTATAACAGCGGTGGCTATCCGGTCCGTGCGGAAGAACAGGGCAGCTGTTCTGGCAAGGCAGCGAAAGTCTCCACCCTGCCTGATGGATCGGCTGTCTCAACTGAAGCTACGACTGCAACACCAGATGGCTCCAATGAGGCACCTGCAGCGCGGACCCGACCTGCAGCCAATGACAGAAAGGGCGATACTGCCGTCCGTGACCGTGAAAGCCGTACAAGAGGAGGTCGTTCATGAAATATATCGGCATCCTGCTCGCTTTTATCCTCGTGGCGACAGAGGTCATTACAGGTTTCTATGTGGTTGACCAGAACCAGTATGCGTTGGTCTTTGGACTTGGGCAGGTCAAGGAGGTCACAACCGAGCCGGGCTTCTACCTGAAGTGGCCTGTGCCGATCCAGAAGGTCATTTTCCTTGACAACCGTATCCAGATAACAGGAACAACCGAGCCGGAACACATTGTGACTTCCGATAAGGTGCATATCCAGGCGGATTCCATGATCCGTTGGCGGATTGCCGATCCCCGTCAGTACTATGTGACTTTCGAGGGCAGGGAAGAAGTGGCGAAAGACAGGCTCGTCAAGGCTGCCAAGACTGCCATCAGCGAAGTGATGGCTCACCATCCATTCAAGGACACGACGAATGGGGATGTCGGTGGGGTGCCGAAAGAACTGACCGCCCTGCTGACCGAAAAGATGCAGAATACCGGTATCGAGATTGTTGAGGCGAAACTGGAACGTGTCAGCTATACCGATGAGACCGCTGGTGCAATCTATGAGCGGATGAAAGCGGAGAAAGTGAAGGTCGCTGCAGATATCCGGGCCAAGGGCGAGGAAGAGGCGAAGAAGATCCGTGCTGAGGGTGACCGCCAGCGTCTTGCCATCATTGAGAATGCAGAGCGTGAGGCCGGCAGGATCAAGGGACAGGGTGATGCAGAAGCGGCACGGATCCACAATCAGGCGTACCGTGAGGCTCCGGAATTCTACAGGTTCTACCGCAGTCTTCAGGCTTACCGTGCAAGCTTCAAGAACAACAGGAATGTGCTGGTCCTGGATTCAAACTCCCCGTTCTTCAAGTTCCTGAAAAAGCGGTGAGGTAAAAAATAGCTCAACATAATGCCCTGATTGTATTATCATTTAACCTTTTTGCTGAATTGCTTTAATTATCATGCCTAATTGGCTTTTACCAGAGTTTATTGCAGACGTACTTCCATCCGAGGCAAGGAAGATGGAGGATCTGCGCCGCAGGATTCTTGATGAATTCCGTGCCTATGGCTACGAATTCGTCATTCCTCCTATGCTGGAATACCTTGAGTCATTGCTGACAGGGGTTGGGAAAGACACTGAGCTCGACACTTTCAAGCTGATCGACCAGCTGTCCGGTAAAACAATGGGTATCCGTGCCGATATGACAACCCAGGTTGCCCGTATCGATGCCAATCTCATGAACCGCAGCCGTGTTGTCCGTCTGTGCTATGCAGGGAGCATCCTGCATACCCGTCCATCTGGGCTTCAGGCGACCCGTGAGCCATTGCAGGCAGGGGCAGAGCTGTTTGGCTGTGCCGGTATCCAGGCAGATGCGGAAATCCAGAAACTGGCATTGACCGCATTGAACGCAGTCGGCATCAATGACATCTGTCTCGACCTGAGTCATGTCGGTGTGCTCAAGGCACTGATCTCAGGTGACCCTCAGGCAAAAGCCCATGAGGCAGAGCTCTTTGACCTGCTTGAAACCAAGGATATGCCGGGTCTGACAGAGCTGACCGAAGATTTCCACGAAGACACCCGCAAGGCACTGCTTGCACTGCCAGAGCTTTACGGTGATGTCTCTGTGATTAAAGAAGCAAGAAAAGTCCTGCCACAGGTAGAAGGTATCTCAAGCGCGCTACGTGAACTGGAATATCTGGCTGGTCAGGCAGAATGTGAAAAAGTGACTATCGACCTCGCTGACATGCATGGGTATCATTACCACAGCGGGGTTATGTTTGCTGCCTATATCCCTGGGCTTCCAAATGCGATTGCCCGCGGTGGCCGCTATGATCAGGTATCCGAGGCATTCGGTCGTTCCCGTCCTGCAACCGGGTTTTCACTGGATATCCGTGAGCTTGCCCGTGTCCTGCCTGCGGCGGAAAAACGACAGGCTGTCATGGCACCATGGAGCGATGATCCAGCGTTGGCGGCAAAAATCAGGGAACTGCGTCAGGCAGGTGTTACTGTCATCTATAATCTTCAGAATTCAGTACATCGGACTGATGAATTCAATTGTGACCAGTGTTTGGAACAGGATAAAGCCAGCGGAAACTGGATACTGAAAACCACTAGTAATAAATGAGTTGAAATATGGCCAGAAATGTAATCGTAGTTGGGACCCAATGGGGCGACGAAGGTAAAGGTAAAGTCGTTGACTGGTTGACAGACCATGCTCAGGGCGTTGTCCGTTTCCAAGGTGGACACAATGCAGGTCATACACTGGTTATCGGTGGTCAGAAAACCGCACTCCAGTTGGTGCCATCAGGCATCATGCATCCAGGCACCGCATGCTATATCGGCAATGGCTGTGTGCTGTCTCTCCCTGACCTGCTCAGGGAAATCGACAAGCTCGAAGCTGCTGGCGTTGAAGTCGTTTCCCGCCTGAAGATTTCTGAATCCTGCCCGCTGATCCTGCCATACCATGTCGCACTGGATCTGGCGCGTGAACTCAGACGTGGCAAATCCAAGATCGGTACAACCGGTAAAGGTATCGGTCCTGCATACGAAGACAAGGTTGCACGCCGTGCAATCCGTGTTGCTGACCTGCTGAAACCAGATGTTTTCGCAGAAAAGCTGAAACAGAACATGGAATACCACAACTTTGTTCTGGAAAACTTCCTCGGTGCAGAACCAGTCGATTACAGGAAAACCCTGGAAGACACCCTTGCAGTCGTTCCACGCATCAAGCCACTGATTGCAGACATTTCCTCTGCCCTCAACAAAGCTTATGCTGCTGGCGCAAACCTGCTGTTCGAAGGCGCACAGGGCAGCCTGCTGGATGTCGATCACGGTACCTATCCATACGTGACCTCCAGTAACTGTGTCGCAGGCAATGCGGCGGCAGGCGCTGGTATCGGTCCAGACATGCTCCATTATGTCCTGGGTATCACCAAGGTTTACACCACCCGTGTCGGTGCAGGTCCATTCCCATCTGAACTGGATACCAACGAAGGCATCGGTAAGCATCTCTCCACCGTTGGCATGGAATTCGGTACTGTGACCGGCCGTCCACGCCGTTGCGGCTGGTTCGATGCGGCCCTGCTCCGCCGTTCCGCACAGCTGAATGGTTTGACCGGTCTGTGCCTGACCAAGCTGGACGTTCTGGATGGTCTGGAAACCATCAAGATCTGCAACGGTTACAAGGTGGATGGCAAGATTCTCGACACTTTCCCATCCAATGCGGACGATGTCGCACGTTGCGAACCGATTTACGAAGAAATGCCAGGCTGGAAAGAAAACACCATCGGCACCAAGCGTTTTGAAGACCTGCCGGTCAATGCACAGAACTACATCCGCCGTATTTCTGAGCTCGTTGGCAAGCCAATCGCAATGGTCTCCACAGGTCCTGACCGTGAGGAAACCCTGGTGCTCCAGCACCCATTTCAGGAATAAGCCTGTCGGCTCATGACACGATAAGAACCCGCTTCGGCGGGTTTTTTCGTTGGAAGAGGGCATAGTCAGAACGCAGGAGGGCAGATGAAGATCTTATATATCCTGAGAGGTATTCCCGGATCGGGAAAATCCACATTGGCACGGCAGCTTGTAGGGCGCGCAAATGTGATTGAGATCGATGATTATTTTTACGGAAGCGATGGAAAGTACCATTTCGACAGGCAGAAAATACAAGCCGCAGTCGAGGAGAGCCACGCACGTTTAAGGCGGGCGATGATCGAGGAAAGACCATTACTGGCGGTTGCCAATACCCATGTCACCAAGAAAGAGTATCAGCCTTATGTGAAGCTCGCTGAAGAGTATGGATACGAGGTGATTGAACTGATTGTCCGCTCTGGCTTTAAAGATGTCCATGATGTCCCCGAAGACCGGATCAGGGACATGGAACAGCGTTTTGAATACTGACCGCTTCAGGAAATGGTAACGGACTGTCAGCAGGGAAAATCAGTTCTGTTGCTTTTCAGTCAAAACAGGAAAAATCCTACAAATGATAATGATTCTCACTTGCATTTGTTATGCGGTATGCGTAGAATCATAACTGTAGACTAGATGCATTGATACAGAAAGTCTCCTCTGGTTGATGCAGGTCTGCGTTATGCCAGTCTTTTTACCTGCCCGTTGGAATATGCCAGCGGGCTTTTTTTTGCCAGTAAACAGACTTATCCACAGTTTTCTGTTGAAAACTGATGTATAACGTCTGTATAAGTGGTGGATAAATTGTGGATGGGCTGAAAACAGCCGTTGGAGATGTCCGGAAATGAAAAAGTGTTACAGCGTTTTCCAGAAGATGGCGGAGCTTGAGCAGCAGGCGGAGCCTCAGCAGGAAACATCAGAGTCTCCAGCGGAGGAGCATCCGCCTGAAACAGGTCAGGATACTCAGTCCTTGATGACCAGCATCTCATCCAGTGGTACACGGTCAGAACGGAAGCCATTGACCGGATGATCGGTTGGATAACCCAGTCCGACGCCGATAGCCACCATCTCATCTTCAGGAATGCCCAGATAGCTGCGGACCATGTCTGGGAATTTGACGAATTCATAAGCAGGGATAGAGTCAATGCCCTGATTCTTTGCGCTCAGCATCAATGTCTGCTCAAAGCCGCCCATATCCATGATTGCCCATTCAGAAGTGCCCTTTGGCAGGGTGATATAGACAGCGGCGCTGCAGTCATACAGCAGGCCCTGGGCTGCGCTGAAATCCGAGAAATCGCCTTTCAGATAGGCACCGAGGGTAGCAGTCAGTGCTTCCATGTTCTTGAAAGGGAATGCTCCGAAAGACTCGCGGGGTACCCGCTTGAAATCAGAATAGCCGTTCACACCAGCCTGAACTTTAGCGAGGTGGTCTTTCTTGATGGCTTTCAGGGTTTCGCCGGTGGCGATATAGACCTTCCAGGGCTGTGAGTTGACCCATGAAGGTGCCCACTGCGCTTCTTCCACAATTGTCCGCAGGACTGCTTTATCAATCGGTCTTCCATCAAAAAAACGGATGGATCTGCGTTCTTTTACAACTTTACTGAATTCCATAAGATTCCCCCTCTGAATAGTTGTGGTAGACCGCTCAAGGTCTGGTTGATGCCACATAGCATAGAGGATGCGTCACATTCGGGCAAGCTGTCTGATGGTACAGACAGAAACAGCAGGCAGGCAGCCTGCTGTTTCTGTCAGGGGAAATGGTTTCAATCAGTTGTAGAAATCGGAGTCATCCGATGAAGGGGAACGCCCTCTTCCGCTAAAGAGGGAACCGAATGTGCTGTCAGAGTCTTCGGTATGTGTCAGCCAGTTCTTGATATGCTGGGCATCAACAATACGTGCACCTTTGGGACCGACAACATTCAGCAGGATCATCACAATCGGTTTGTTGTCGATGGTTGTTTTCATCGCCAGGCACTGTCCGGCTTCACGGATATAGCCTGTCTTCTGAACCTGGATCTTCCAGTCACTGCTATGGGTCAGGCGGTTTGAGCTGCCGTAATTCAGGGTTTTCTCGCCATCATAGATGGTATGGTATTCCGCTGTTGAATATTTACGAATCAGCGGATGTTCAGATGCCGCCATGACCAGTTTTGCCAGATCCCTTGCACAGGAGACATTCTGAGGGGAGAGACCGTTCGAATCGACATAATGGGTATTGGTCATGCCCAGCATCGCCGCCGTGACATTCATGGCCTTGATGAACGCAGGTTTGCCGCCTGGATAATAGCGTCCCAGAGCGGAAGCCGCACGGTTCTCGGAGCTCATCAGTGCCAGATGCAGCATTTCCCCACGTGTCAGACGGGTGCCGACCCGCAGTCTTGAGCTGGTGCCTTTCAGGTAGTCGAGATCTTCATCGGTGATTTCGAGAATCTCATTCATGTCCTGCCGGGATTCCACAACGATATAGGCAGTCATCAGCTTTGTGATGGATGCAATCGGCATGCGGGCGGTACTGTTGCGTTCGTACAGGATTTTCAGGTCACTCTCATCCAGCACCAGGACAGCTTTTGCCCGGGTGTTTGGCCCGTTTGGCGTCTCTCCGACATAGATGGACTGCTGGGCAGGTTTCGAGACATTCGACTGGGCATCAAGATTCGCTGGTGCCTTTGGTTTCCCGAAAGAAGAAATAGGCGGTGTGATCGCCGCAGACTGTGACCCTGCCTGAGGGGAGGCAGAAGATATTGCCCCTGATGTGGTGTAGGCAGGCAACGCGCCATCAGAATAGGTTCTTGATGAGGTATAGGTGCTGTAACTTGGCTTATAGGTGGAGACAGTCTTTTTCGGTGCAGTGTATGCCGCAACGGTCTGTGTTCGTGCAGAAGAGGCTTTCGCTGAGGTGCCCTTGGTTGATGCCACCTTGGAAGCATATCTTGATGATGTTGCCTCTTTTCCCTTGGCATACTTTGAGGAAACGGTTTTCTCGGCAGTCTTGCCGTTCCTGCCTTTGTCGGCAGTCTTTGCCTGGGCAGTTTTCTGTTTGGTTTCCTTGGCAGTGGATTTGCCCTTTTCAGCGGTCTTGGAAGCGGTTTTTGCAGATCTGCTGTTAGGAGCTGTCGCTGCCGCCTTTTTGGCAGGAGCTTTCTGGGCAGCCTGTCTGGTCACCATCTTGACCACAGCGGCATTCACAGTAGGGGTTGTAAAGGCACTCGCAACCAACATTGCAAGCAGACCCGCTGTGAATTTTCGCATACCCGATACCTCCGTAAGAAAAGATTTCAAGTATACCGAAAATCCAACCGTGAAAAGCAGAAAAAGTGTAAAAAAAGTAATGATTCTCATCTCAACCATCATCCATTTTCCACTGGATTCGAAAGAGGACAGATAACGGTGGGAACTATGCCCTGAGGGATGGGTATTGCTGGAAACAGGGGTATCCGTTGCTGATTTCTCAGGAAAAAACACCACTGGATGATATGATTATACTTTTACACCGCGTCAGATTCTCCAGTGAAATTAACCTCCATCAAACTCTCAGGATTCAAGTCTTTTGTCGATCCGACGACCATCCGTTTTCAGGGAAAACTGAACGGTATCGTGGGACCGAATGGCTGTGGCAAATCCAATATCATGGATGCTGTCCGTTGGGTATTGGGGGAATCCCGCGCATCTGAACTGCGTGGCGAATCGATGAAGGATGTCATCTTCAACGGGACAACATCCAGAAAACCTGCTGGGCGTGCATCTGTCGAACTGGTTTTCGACAACAGCGATGGCAGGATTGGCGGTCAATGGGGGCAATATACCGAGCTTGCAGTGCGGCGTGTCTTGACCCGTGATGGTGGATCGACTTATTCCATCAATGGCACCACCGTCCGCCGTCGGGATATCCACGATATTTTCCTGGGGACAGGCTTAGGACCGCGCGCCTATGCCATCATCGGTCAGGGCATGATTTCCCGCATTATCGAGGCACGCCCGGAAGAGCTCAGGACATTCCTCGAAGAAGCCGCCGGTATTTCAAAGTACAAGGACCGCAGGAAAGAAACTGCCCGACGCCTGTCTGATTCGCAGGAAAATCTCAACCGTGTTCTCGATATTCTGTCAGAACAGGACCAGCAGATTGAAAAACTCCAGCAGCAGGCGGAGCTGGCGGATGTTTACAACACGCTTTCTGCGCAGCGGGACAGACAGCAGCAGTTTTTCTGGATCCTGCAGAAGCAGGATAGTGAAAAGAGCAGGATATCGTTTGAACAGGCGACAGAAAAAGCCAGAACCGAGTTTGAGCAGATCCGTGCGGGGATGTTCCATTGCGATGCCCAGCTCGAGAAACTGCGTTCAGACAATGAGCTTGCCAATCAGTCTCTGCATGATGCACAGGGTGTCCTGTATGGCATCAATACCGAGATTGGCAGTCTGACTGCCCAGATCAATTACATCACAGAAACCCGCAAGCGGCTTGAGGCGCAGATGACTTCGCTTCAGGCTCAGAAAGAGCAGTGGCAGACCCAGATTCCAGAATTCACCGCAGAGCTCGAGACGGTGCAGGAGGCAATCGCGGAGCATCAGATTGCACAGGAAAGCGCAGAAGAAACGCTGGATTTCCAGCAGGAGGCATTTGCCCAGGCAGAAACCGTCCTGAACGAACAAAGGGAACAGGAGCGCCATCTCAAGGATGACACCCAGCAGATCCAGCGTCAGATAGCAGTTGCCGCCAATACGCATAAGAGCCTGCGCAATGCCATTACTGAGTGTGGTGCTCGCAGGGAGAAACTTGCCCAGCATCGCCAGCGGTTCAATGTGCCTGATGAGAAAGTGCTTGAAGGCCATGTGCAGGCAAAAGATGAAGCCGAACAATATCTGCAGGAACTGCTCGAACAGCAGGCAAATGCAGAAGGCGAGCTTCAGGCGGCATTGGAGGCAAAGGCACAGGTCGAGGATGCATTTAGGGCATGCCGAGAATCTGTCATCCAGCTCGAATCCAGACTGAACACACTCCGCCAGATTGAGGAAAAAGCGGGCAGGAAAGAAAAACTGGGACAATGGCTGAAAGACAACCAGTTGGAAGGTTTCAAACCGCTCTGGCGTCATATCACCAGTGAAGCGGGCTGGGAACTCGCGGTTGAGACGGTGCTGGCAGACCGCATGAAAGCGATTGAGTTGTCCAATTTGGAATGGACAGATGCCTTTGCAAAGGGCACTCTGCCAGCCAGACTCAGTTTCTATCATGCTGAATCAGCGGAAAGCATCGCTGGTGCAGATTCCCATGGTCTGTCTGCTCTGAAAGACAGGATCCAGACCGAACGTCCGTATCTGATGCCGGTATTGGCATCCTGGCTGCATGGTGTTTATACATCGCCAAATCTGGCAACGGCGATCCAGAACCGCCATCAGCTGCCAGAAGGGGCATGTTTTGTTGTGCCTGAAGGACATCGTGTTGACCGTTTTGGCGTCCGTCTTTATGCCCAGGAATCTGAAAATGAGGGTTTTTATTCCCGTCATCAGGAAATCCTGCGGTTGGAAAAAAAACACGATACACAGCGGCAGGAACTGGATCAGATGTCTGTCCGCCTGCGTGAGGTAGATGCAGGACTGAAAACACATCAGGCAACGGCACGGGAACTGACCGCATCCATCGAGAAACAGAACCGCCTGCTGAACGATATCCGGTTCAGGATCCTGAAAGAAGAAGAAAACCAGCGTTATTACAAGCTCCAGCAGGAACAGATTGCCGCTCAGATCAAGGCACTCGATGAGGATGAGCGGGAAAAACAGCTTGCTTTGGCAGAGCAGGAGCAGCTGCTTGAAGGGCTGGACCTGACTCTGGCTGAAAAACAGGAAAAAGAAGAGGATTTTCATACCAAGGTTGTCGAGGCGGAAAACCGGCTCAATCACCTGAGGGAACACTGCCACAGTCTTGAGAAACAGATACAGCAGGCACGTTTTGCCCAGCAGACTGCCACACACCGTAAATCTGAGCTGACCCGCCAGATTGAGACGGCTGACCAGCAGATTCAGGCAGCAGATGAGCAGATTGCGAAGAATACCCAAGAGTTGGAAAAACTTGAACATGGCATTCAGGAGGCCAATCTCCAGACATTGCTGGATAAGCGGCTTGCACAGGAGCAGGTGCTGGCTGAGAAACGCAACGAGCTCGATGGCATTGCCCAGCAGCTCCGTACCGTGATGGAACAGCGTATGCAGTTTGAGCAGCAGCTCCAGCCGCAGCAGGATCAGATTGTTGCCCTGCAGCTGAAAGAGCAGGAAGCCCGCATCAATGCCGAGCAGTATGTCCAGAAACTGCAGGAATCCGGTGTCAACGAATCCGAACTCCTGGTGCTGATGCCAGACAACCTGAAATCATCCACCCTGCAGGCGGAAATCACGCGGATCACCCATAAGATTGAGGCTCTGGGGCCTGTGAATCTCGGTGCCTCACTGGAACTGAAAGAGGGGCTTGAACGCCGGCAGTATCTACAGGAACAGCATCAGGATCTGACTGATGCCATCTCAACACTGGAAGATGCCATCAAACGGATTGACCGTGAGACCCGTCAGCAGCTCAGGACAACCTTCGATCAGGTCAATAAATCACTGGACGAGATGTTCCCGATTCTCTTCGGTGGGGGTAAATCCCAGCTGATCATGAATGGCGATGAAATCCTCGATGCCGGCATCCAGATCATGGCACAGCCTCCGGGCAAGAAAAATGCGACAATACATCTGTTGTCTGGTGGTGAAAAAGCATTGACGGCATTGGCACTGGTGTTCTCCCTGTTCCAGCTGAACCCTGCGCCATTCTGCCTGCTTGATGAAGTGGATGCGCCTTTGGATGATGCCAATACCGGGCGCTTCAGCAGTCTGGTCAGGAAGATGTCGGAACAGACCCAGTTCCTCTTCATTTCACACAATCAGATTGCCATGGAAATGGCAGAAGAGCTTATTGGCGTCACGATGCAGGAAAAAGGGGTTTCCCGTATCGTTACTGTGGATCTCAGCAATGCAGGGGAATTTGCAGAAAAAGGGGTAACGGTATGACAGACTTACAGTTGATACTCATCGCAGGGGGCGTTCTCCTCATTCTGTTCATCATCATCTATAACTGGATGCGCGCAAGACGTATCAGACAGGCGGAGAATGCAGCCCAGCCTCAGGAAGAGCCGAAAAATGATGTGGAGAAAGTGAAGGCTGAGCCATCTGTTGCCAAAGCCGCTGCGAAGGCGGTGGAAGAGGAGGAGCAGTACACTGTCAATCCAGATTCCCCTGTCCTGAAAATGCGAGAGCTGCCAATTGATGAACTGATTGAATGTGTGATTCCGATTGATCCCGAATCTGAGGTTCCTTCTGAAAAGATCCTGCGTCAGCTTTATGCATGGAACCATGTTGGTGCAATGCCGGTGCGCTTTGTCGGGCTGAGTGAAGATGAGAACGGTCAGAAAGGCTGGCATAACATTCAGGAGGGCAGGGTCTACACGAAGTTCCGTGCGGGTGTCCTGCTGGCAAACAACCATGCCGCCCTGACAGAAATCGAATTCTCAAGCCTGATTGCCCAGCTGAACCACATCACGGCAAACATCAATGCAGAGATGGAAGTGCCGGACATGCGTCGGGTCATCGATCAGGCGCAGCAGCTGCATAACTTTGTCATCAACCATGATGCGAAAATCAGGCTCAATATCCGTCCAAACGGTGAACCATGGCAGAGAGAGCAGGTCATCGCCGTATTGGATAAATACCGCTACCAGGCGCGTGATGACGGTACCTGGGTCAAAACCGATCTGGAAGAAGATGACAACTGCGAGCTGTTCCTGCTGGGGACTTTCGGCAAGAAAGACTCTGACGAAATCATGAGCCTCATCCTGTTCCTCGATGTACCTTGCATCCCACGTGAGAAAGATCCATTTGGACAGATGATCAGCTGTGCCCGCCATCTCTGTGAGGCAATGGATGGCACCCTGACGGATGAGAAAGGCAACCTGATGACCGACCAGTACATCGCAGCGATTGAACAACAGCTTGAGCAGTACTATCGGGTCATGCAGGCGGCATCACTGCATGCGGGTTCCCTGCGCGCAATGCGTATTTTCCGGTGAGCACAGCGATGACAACATTAGACCTGTTTGCAGATCTGCCAGCCATAGACCCAGCAGAGCAAGCCGCGGAACTCCGTCGGGATCTGGAGCGGTACAGCTATGCCTACTATGTGCTGGATAATCCGATTGTTCCTGACTCAGAATACGATCGGCTCTACCGTGAACTGCAGGCACTCGAGGCAGAACATCCAGAACTCATTATCCCAAGTTCCCCGACCCAGCGGGTGGGCGGCGCACCTCTGGCGCAGTTTGAGAAAGTCCAGCACCGGATTGCCATGCGTTCGCTCCAGAACGGTCTCAATGAAGCCGATATCCAGGCTTTTGATAAAAGGGTTGCTGAAGAACTGGGTGAGACTGCTGTCGAATATGGAGCCGAGCTCAAGTTCGATGGTCTGGCTGTCAATCTGCGCTATGAACAGGGGCAACTGGTTCAGGCGGCAACCCGGGGTGATGGCACAACAGGTGAGAACATCACCGCCAATGTCCGCACCATTCAATGCATCCCG
>CAZHQM010000008.1:0-24276 GCA_964534155.1 uncultured Oxalobacter sp. | reverse complement strand
TAGAGCATCAGTGGCGGGTCTGAGATTTCGAGCAGTTTTTTCGGGTAGCGGCTGTCGGCGAGTGTGAGGATGTAGTTGCCGGGCTGCATCTGCCACGCCATGGTTTTCTCGACGAGTGTTCTGATTTCATCGGGTGCGGGGGCGTGGATGATTTCTGCGAGTTTCTGCGGAACGGCTTTCAGGAGCTCTGGGTAAGAGGCATTGAAGATGTTTTCAGGCATGCCGAAAACAGACAGCAGTTTATGGGCTGTGCGGATCCCGACGCCGTGTGTCTGCACCAGACGGAGCCAGGCGGTGAGTTCTTCTTCGTTGCAGGCAGGCGCGTTATTCAAGTCGTTCTTTCTGGTATCTGCTGGGTGGTTGTATGCCCGTGACTTCTGCCATAAGGCAGGGGCTGTGCTAAACTTTCGCCAACGGAAATTCAGCTGAGTGCAATCATAGCATGGAGCAGCCGGGCAGTTTCGAACAGTGACTGTATGGGTGCGGACAGCTGAGGTGAAATTCAATGACAATTAGGCGGTTCTGATAGACAAATGGCATTACTCAAGATTCTGCGTTATCCCGATACACGGTTGGCAAAGCCTTCCGAACCTGTTGAAGTTTTCGATGATGAGCTGAAGAAGCTGGTCGCGGATATGGGCGAGACGATGTACGACGCACCGGGTATCGGTCTGGCTGCGCCACAGGTGAATGTGCACCGCCGTATTGTTGTGATTGATACTTCTGAGAACAAGGATAAGCTGATTGCGCTGATCAATCCTGAGATCATCAAGGTGAGCGAGGAGAAGAAGGTCTATGAGGAGGGCTGTCTTTCCCTGCCGCGCATTTATGAGAATGTTGAGCGCCCTGCACAGGTGACTGTGCGTGCGCAGGATGTGGATGGCAACTGGTTTGAGATTGAGGGGGATGGTCTGCTGGCTGTCTGCCTGCAGCATGAGATCGACCATCTGAAAGGAACGGTGTTTGCCGATTACCTGTCTCCGATGAAGCGTAACCGCATCAAGTCTAAACTGCTGAAGGAAGAGCGTGAGATCAAGAAGGCGGTGAGTGCGGCAGCCAGCAAGGCGAAGAAGGGGGGCAAGCGATGAGGATTGTATTTGCAGGGACGCCTGATTTTGCCGCAACGGCGCTGGATTCACTGATCAAGGCGGGGCATCAGGTTGAGCTGGTGCTGACCCAGCCAGACCGCCCTGCGGGTCGTGGGATGAAGCTGCAGCCTTCTGCTGTGAAGAAGCTGGCATTGGCGCATGATATTCCAGTCGATCAGCCAATCTCCCTGCGGATTGACGGCAAGTATGGCGAAGAGGCGCAGCGTGTGTATGACCGCATTCAGGCGATCAAGCCCGATGTGATGGTGGTGGTGGCTTATGGGCTGATCCTGCCAAAGGCTTTTCTGGATCTGCCTGCGAATGGTTGCCTGAATATCCATGCTTCGCTGTTGCCAAGATGGCGCGGTGCGGCACCGATCCAGCGTGCGATTGAGGCGGGTGATGCTGAGAGTGGTGTTGCCATCATGCGGATGGAAGAGGGGCTGGATACCGGTCCTGTGCTGGTGATGGAAGCGACTCCGATCACTGAAGACGATACGGCTGCTGGCCTGCACGACCGTCTGGCGGAAATGGGTGGCAGGCTGATTATCGATGCGCTGGCGAAGATTGCGGATGGTACTGCGACCTATACGCCACAGGACGACAGTGCGGCGGTGTATGCGAAGAAGCTGTTCCGTGAGGAAT
Source organism: uncultured Oxalobacter sp. (assembly GCA_964534155.1). GTDB lineage: Bacteria > Pseudomonadota > Gammaproteobacteria > Burkholderiales > Burkholderiaceae_D > Oxalobacter. The sequence goes on along the minus strand of CAZHQM010000008.1, from coordinate 22,543 downwards.
CTGTGCTGGATTTCAGCCAGTCTGCTCAGGCGAATGCCGCCAAGATCCGTGCGTTCAATCCATTCCCGGGGTGTACGGCTGAGTTCGGTGATGTGACCCTGAAGATCTGGGATGCGAAGGTTGAGAATACCGATGCCGAGCAGCCTGCGGGCAAGATTCTTTCTGCTGATGGTTCAGGGGTTGTGGTGGCGTGTGGCAAGGGGGCAATCCGTCTGCTGACCTTGCAGAAGCCTGGGGCAAAACGCCTGCCGGTGGCTGAATTCATCAAGGGCTTCTCTTTTGCCGACGGACAATTTAAATAATAGGCAGACTGCCAGAACGGACAGGAACAGACATGAAATTTGAACATCTGCTTGAAATCAACAATTTTGACAATCCTCAGGCACAGATCCTTGAGCGCAACCAGTTGTGGAACGGTCTGCTGCTGTGGGTTGAGAAACCAACGCTGTTTATTCCGCATCTGGAAAAGTGCGATGTCACCGAGCTGATGGGTACTTATCACCGCAAGCTGGACTACGGGAAATTCCAGTTCACTGACAAGGTGGTCTGCACGCCACAGGAAAAGATTGTCTTTGATATCGAGGCGCAGGGGCAGATGCCATCGACCTCACTGGTGGTGACGATTGAGGAACCTTTTGAGAAACGGCTGTTTGTTCGCTTCATCTATCAGAATACGATTCTGGACGAAGGTCCGGAAGCGAAATACAACGGTTTCCTGAAACAGGCTTGGGAGGCCGCGGATATCGATATCATCCGCATCATTCATGAACAGACGGCTCAGGGCCGACTGGACAGCCCTGAGTCTTGATAGTCTGATGCTTACAGGATGTCGAGAGGCATCTTGTGGGTTGGGGCTGGGAAGATCTTGTCGAGTGCCGCCATGGTTTCAGCAGACAGTTCGATATCCCATGCCTTGCGGTTTTCTTCAACGCGGGATGCGTTGGAGGACTTAGGAATAGGAATCGCACCTTTGTGCAGGATCCATGCGAGTGCCAGCTGTGCCGGGGTCATGGACAGTTCTTTTGCCAGCTGCTGCAGACCGGTGGAGCGCAGGACGCGGGTCTGGTACAGCGGTGAGTAAGCCATCACTGGGATGTTGCGTTTTGCCTGCCAAGGCATCAGGTCCCATTCAATACCACGGGAGATCAGGCTGTACAGCACCTGATTGATGCAGCAGTTGCCTGCTGGATCGTATTCTTCCGCTTCTTCCATGTCATCGGTGTCGAAGTTGGACACGCCCCAGGAGCGGATCTTGCCTGCCTGACGCAGGGTTTCGAGGGCTTCGAAGGTTTCGTCCAGGGAGTAGCCGCCACGCCAGTGGAGGAGGTACATATCCAGATAGTCGGTTTTCATGCGTTTGAGGGATTCTTCGCATGCCTTGACGGTGCCACGCAGGCTGGCATGGTTTGGCAGGACCTTGCTGACGAGGAATACTTTGTCACGGCGTCCGACAAGTGCTTCACCGACAACTTTTTCAGCTCCACCGTTACCGTACATTTCAGCGGTGTCGATGAGTGTCAGACCGATGTCGATACCGTGTTGCAGTGCGGCGATCTCGCTTTTCTTCGCGAAGTAGTTTTCGCCCATGAACCAGGTGCCTTGACCGAGGGTTGGCATTTCAATGCCGTTCCGCAGCGTGATAGTATGTGATGGCATAATAGCTTTCCTTTAAATTGTTCCAAACAGCAGGTGTGGCATGAGTTTGCCCGCCCGCCTGATAACCGCCATTTTGCATGGGTTCACCGCCTAGGACAAGAACCTTTGCTGAACCTGTGCCTTTGCATCCTGATGAAAACGCCCGAAAAAAGAACGGTACCGCCAGTGATTCCAGTTATGGAAGAACCTGTGGCAGACGCTGGTTCTCAGGGATGGGTTTACCGCTTTGGGCAGTTCCTGAAGCAGCATGGTGGGCTGGTTGCCTGTGTGCAGTGGGGGCTGGTGGTTTTCTATCTGGCGTTGCTGGCGGTGCCTGCCATCACGGGGAATCCTGAGCATGAGCGGCTCTCAAGGCTGGTGCTGTGGGGAATCGGCTGGCCCTGTATTGTGCTGTCGATGCTGCTGTTCGGGCGTTTCTGGTGTGGTCTGTTCTGCCCCGACGGCACGCTGACTGAGGCGGTGAGCTATGCTGGTCCTAACCGCTCGATTCCGAAGTGGATGCGTTGGAAGTGGCTGCCGTGTGCGGTGCTGGTGGTCGCTACGCTGTATGGGCAGTCTTTCTGTGTCTATGCTGATTTCTCGCAGACACTGGTTTTTCTGGGTGTGCCGACGGCACTGGCGGTGCTCTGTGGTCTGCTGACTTTCAGGGGGCGGCGCATCTGGTGTATGTATCTCTGCCCGGGTAATGGGTTCTTCAGTCTGGTGGCAAGGCTTTCTTTCCTGCATTTCGCGGTGGATAAGGCGGCGTGGAAGGCATGGAAAGGTCCTGCGGAGCGGGTCAACTGCGCACCGCTGGTCAATATGCAGCAGATGACAGGGATGTCTGACTGCCATGCGTGTGGGCGGTGTCATGGCTATCGTGGGGCGATTGAACTGAAGACACGGAAGCCATGGGATGAGATGGATCATCTGTCATCGGGTGATATTTCCAATGCCGAAGCATTCATGATGCTGTGGGGTGTGGTGGGTATCTGCCTCAACTCATTGGCGGTGCAGAAAAGTGTGGTGTTCCACTATGTCTTGCGGTTTGTGAACTGGCTGGAAATCGGGCTTCTGCCACCATTGGGGTTGCCTTGGATGCGGTTTCTGGCGACGCTTCTGCTGGGAACGGTTGTTTCGATTGTCGTTTATCTGCTGTTAAAAGCCTGTGAACGTCTGCAATTTGTCGTGTCTTGGAAGCAGTTGGTCTTTGCGCTGATTCCGATAGCAGGGTGGGGTATTTTTGTCGGGGTGTTTCGCGAGGGGCTGTCAGTCTGGCAGGAGTATGGCTTTGTCTGCGGGTGGTTTCCTGTGGTCGAGAAACTCATCCTGTACAGTGCCATTGCCCTGTCCCTGCGGTTGGGTTATTGGATGCTGAGCCGGTTCAAGATTGTCGATCTGACAGCGGGTATCAGCTATACCCTTGCTGTGTTTCTGGTGGCTGGCTGTCAGCTGACTTTGCCGTTGATTCCTGTCTGACAGCGTGTGCCAGACAGGAAGTGTCGGGTTTACTGAAGCAATGGTGACATCGGCACATTTGGCTTCACAACAGGTTTTTCCTCGCCATCGAAAATCAGGCGGACACCTTCTTCGCCTTCGACATCCACGGTGACTTTGCCACCATCGACCAGTTTGCCGAAGAGCAGTTCATCAGCCAGTGCCTTGCGGACAAGGTCTTGGATGAGGCGGAGCATTGGGCGTGCGCCCATCATTGGGTCGAAGCCTTTTTTCGCGAGCATGGTGCGGAGGTTGTCGGTGAAGATGACCTCGACTTTCTTCAGGCTGAGCTGGTCTTCAAGCTGCAACAGGAACTTGTCAACGACACGCAGGATGACATCCATATCGAGCGGCTTGAAGCTGATGATGGCGTCCAGACGGTTGCGGAACTCTGGTGTGAAGGTTCTGCGGATTTCGTCCATTTCATCGCCAAACTGTTTGAGTCCGGTGAAGCCGATGGATGATTTCTCAAGGGTGTCTGCGCCCGCATTGGTGGTCATGATAATGATGATGTTGCGGAAGTCTGCCTTGCGTCCGTTGTTGTCGGTGAGGGTGCCGTGGTCCATGACCTGGAGCAGGATGTTGAAGACATCTGGGTGTGCCTTCTCAATTTCGTCGAGCAGCAGGACAGCATGCGGTTTCTTGTTGACGGCTTCGGTGAGCAGGCCGCCTTGGTCAAAACCGACATAACCTGGAGGAGCACCGATCAGACGGCTGACGGCATGGCGCTCCATGTATTCAGACATGTCGAAGCGGATGAGTTCGATGCCGAGCTGGAATGCCATCTGGCGGGCGACCTCGGTCTTGCCGACACCGGTTGGGCCCGAGAAGAGGAATGCGCCAATCGGCTTGTCAACTTTGCCCAGGCCTGCGCGCGCCATCTTGATGCTTGCGGAGAGGGCTTCGATGGCTTCGTCCTGACCGAAGACAAGGCTCTTCAGGTCGCGTTCAAGGGTGAGCAGGCGGCTGCGGTCATCCTGATTGACGGTCTGGGCAGGAATCCTTGCCATCTTGGAGACGATTGCTTCAATTTCTGCCTTGCCGAGGACTTTCTTCTGCTTGGATTTCGGCATGATGCGCTGTGCTGCACCTGCCTCATCGATAACATCAATCGCCTTGTCTGGGAGATGGCGGTCGTTGATGTAGCGTGCGGACAGTTCTGCGGCAGCCTGCAGGGCAGCATTGGAGTATTTGACGTTGTGGTGTTCCTCAAAGCGGGATTTCAGCCCTTTGAGGATCTGCACGGTCTGGTCAACGCTTGGTTCGTTGATGTCGATTTTCTGGAAACGGCGGGCGAGTGCATGGTCTTTCTCGAAGATGTTGCGGAACTCGCTGTAGGTGGTTGCGCCGATGCACATCAGTTCGCCATTGGAGAGGGCTGGCTTGAGCAGGTTGGAGGCATCCATGGTGCCACCCGATGCAGAGCCTGCGCCGATGATGGTGTGGATCTCGTCAACGAAGAGGATGGCATTCTTGCTCTCTGCCAGTTTCTTCAGCACAGATTTCAGGCGCTCTTCAAAGTCACCACGGAATTTGGTGCCTGCAAGCAGTGCGCCCATGTCGAGTGCATAGATGACAGCATCTTGCAGCACATCTGGAATGTCTTTGTTGACAATCCGGAGCGCCAATCCTTCAGCAATGGCAGTCTTACCAACGCCAGCTTCTCCGACCAATAATGGATTATTTTTTCTCCGTCTGCACAAAACTTGAACCGTTCGGTCGATTTCTTCGCCTCTTCCGATGAGTGGGTCGATGTTTCCAGCGGCTGCTGCCTTGTTCAGGTTGTGTGTGTAGCGTTCCAGTGGGGATGCATCAGTGCCGCTGGCGCTGCTTTCCTGGGTTTCTTCTGCGCCTTCGGTGGCGGCTTCGGCTTCTTTCGGTGCGTCTTTGCGGACACCGTGTGCGATGAAGTTCACGACATCGAGGCGGGTGATGCCCTGCTGGTGCAGGAAATAGACAGCGTGTGCGTCTTTCTCACCGAACATGGATGCGATGATGGTTGCGCCGGTGACCTCATCTTTTCCTGCGCCGGTGGAGGCGGACTGCACGTGCATGATTGCCCGCTGGATGACCCGCTGGAAGCCGAGGGTCGGCTGGGTGTCAACATCCTTGGTGCCGGGGACGACAGGGGTGTTGTCCTTGATGAAGTCGTTCAGCGACTGACGGAGCAGGTCGATGTCTGCATTGCAGGCTTTCAGGGTTTCGTTGGCGGTCGGTTCGTCCAGGATCGCCAGCAAGAGGTGTTCTACGGTAATGAATTCGTGCCTTGCCTGATTGGCGTTTGAAAAGGCTTTCTGAAGACAAGCTTCAAGATCTTTCGCTATCATGCTTTATGCTTTCTCCATGATACATTGCAGGGGATATCCTTCGTCGCGGGCATGGTTTTTCACCTGAGCCACCTTGGTTGCGGCGATGTCTTTTGAATAGATACCGCAGATGCCCCGTCCTTCATGATGGACTTTCATCATGATCTGGAAGGCTTCTTCTTCGCTCTTGTTGAAGTACTGCTGGAGTATGAACACCACGAATTCCATGGTTGTGAAGTCGTCGTTGAGCAGTACGACCTTGAACATAGGCGGTGGTTTCAGTTTCGCCTTCTGGCGTTCCATGACTGCTTCGCCGCCCTGTTGGGTATCCATCGGACTCATTGCACATCCCTGTCAAAAAACATCCTATAAGTATAAAGGTATTCGCTGAAACACGCCCTTATTGTGCTGATAGAAATGCGCTGGTTTTCGATTACAATGCCTGCATGGAAATGACACTTGAAAAAATACTGCAGAGCCAGGGGTTCGGTACCCGCCGCCAGTGCCGTGAGCTGGTGCTGGATGGCGATGTCACGATCAACGGTGAGGTCTGCGAGAATCCGTCTGAAAAATTCTCAACCGATGGTCTGGCTTTCACGGTTGATGGCAAGGCTTATGATTACCACCAGCATGTCTATGTGATGCTGAACAAGCCTGAGGGGTATGAGTGTTCGCATGAGCCCCAGCATCATCGGAGTGTGTTTGCGTTGGTGCCTTGGCAGTTCCTGAACCGCAATGTGCAGTGTGTCGGTCGTTTGGACCAGGACACGACGGGACTGCTGCTGCTGTCGGACGATGGTCAGTTCATCCATCAATATACCTCGCCGAAGAAACATGTGGCGAAGATTTATCAGCTGGATGCCGCTGAGGCGGTGACGGATGGTCAGGTCTCAGCGCTGCTTGATGGTGTCCAGCTCCATAATGAGAAGGGTATCAGCCGTGCGCTTTTCTGTAACCGTCAGGGAGAAAACCAGATGGAGATGGCGGTGGATGAGGGCAAGTACCATCAGGTGAAGCGGATGGTTGCGGCGGCTGGCAACAGGGTTGTTTCCCTGCATCGCCATGCGATTGGCGGGCTCACTTTGCCAGAGGATCTTGAGGAAGGGCAGTGGCGTTATCTGACCGAAGAAGACCTGAAGAAGCTGGCATCTCCGCTTGAAACGGCTGATTAAGCCCCTGAATTCTGGTTGCCTTGACAGGCAGATTGTTGAAAAGATTGAGAAACAGGTCTTTTTAATTTGCCCGTTTTCGTGTAAGTTATCACGTTTTCCCTTGTCGGATGTTTTCTGGCAAGATCTGATAAAAATAACCAACAATTAATAGAGAGATATGACTGCTCAAATCATCAGCGGTAACGAACTTGCTAAGAAAATCCGCGAAGACATTGCAAAACGTGCGGCTGCTCTGGCTGAAGCCGGCATCGTTCCTGGCCTGGCAGTGATTCTGGTCGGCAATGACCCAGCATCCACTGTTTATGTCCGTAACAAAGAAAACGCATCTGTTAAGAACGGTATCCGTTCCATCATGGAAAGATATCCAGAAGACTTCACCGAAGAAGCCCTGCTGGAACGTATCCGTGTCCTGAACGAAGATCCATCCGTTCACGGCATCCTGGTCCAGCTGCCTCTGCCAAAACACATCGACACCCGTAAGGTCATCGATGCGATTGCACCAGAAAAAGACATGGACTGCTTCAGCGTTTTCAATACCGGTATGCTGATGATCGGTGAACCACGCATCAAACCATGTACTCCATTCGGTGTCATGAAGATGCTGGAATCCATCAATTACCCAACCCGTGGCGCTCGTGCTGTTATCGTTGGTGCTTCCAACATCGTTGGTAAGCCAATGTCCATGCTGCTGCTGCAGGCTGGTGCAACCGTCACCATCTGTAACTCCAAGACCCGTGACCTGCCATTCCAGACCCGTCAGGCAGATATCCTGATCGCTGCTTCCGGTGTCCGCCACATCATCAAGGCTGACATGGTCAAGCCAGGTGCAGTGGTTATCGACGTGGGTATCGGTAAGGGCGAAGACGGCAAGCTGTATGGCGATGTTGATTTCGAAAACGTCAAGGAAGTTGCCGGTTACATCTCCCCGGTTCCAGGCGGTGTCGGTCCAATGACCATCACCATGCTGCTCTCCAACGCAATCGATGCGGCGGAAAAAGCCCTGAAGGCGCAGAAGCAGTAATGCTTTGATTCCGAAAGGGTACGCATTGCGTACCCTTTTTTTTCAGTTTCACTCCAGTTTTTCTCTTGAAAGAGCGGTCTTATGGATAATCCATTGCTTGATTTCAGCGGTCTTGCCCGTTTTGATGAAATCCGTCCTGAACACATTACGCCTGCTATCACCCAGCTGCTTGAACGCTGCCGTTCGGTGGTTGCCGAAATGGAAAAACCGATGGCAGAGGTCACTTGGGAAAACTTTGTGACCCCATTGGATGACTGCACCGAGCAGCTGAGCCGTGCCTGGGGCATTGCGGGGCATCTGAGTGCGGTTGCGGATACGCCTGAACTGCGTGCCGCATACAACGAGAATATCCCTGCGATCACTGAGTTCTGGACTTCTGTTTCCCAGAATCTGGCGCTGTTCGAGAAGTACAAGACGATCCGTGCTTCTGCAGTGTTTGACAGCATGAGTCCTGCAAGAAAGCGTCTTGTTGAGAATACCCTGCGTGATTTCCGCTTGGGTGGCGCTGAACTGCCAGATGACAAGAAGAAGATCTATGCAGGCATTCAGGAAAAGACGGCAACCTTATCCACCCGCTTCTCTGAGAATCTGCTCGATGCGATGAACAGCTTTGAGCTGCTGGTGACCGATGAGGCGGAGCTGTCTGGTCTGCCAGAGGATGCACTGGCGATGGCGAAGGCAATGGCGGAAGCTGAACAGAAAGAGGGCTGGAAATTTACCCTGCATTTCCCATCTTATCTGCCTGTGATGCAGTATGCGGACAACCGTGATCTGCGTGAGAAGATGTACCGTGCGTACGGTACCCGTGCTTCTGAACTGGGCGAAAAGGCAGAATGGGACAATACCCAGATCATTCAGGATCTGCTGAAGCTGAGAAAACAGGAGGCGGGTCTGCTGGGCTACCAGAATTTTGCAGAAGTCTCTCTGGTGCCAAAGATGGCGGATACCCCTGAGAATGTGATTGCGTTCCTTGAGGATCTGGCAAAACGTGCACGCCCTTCCGCAGAGAAGGATCTGGCTGAGCTGAAGGCGTTTGCCGCAGAGGAGCTGGGTATTGCTGATGTGCAGTCTTGGGACATGACTTATGTGTCTGAGAAGCTGCGCCAGAAACGCTATGCATTCTCCGATCAGGAGGTAAAACAGTATTTCCCTGAAGCCAATGTGGTGAATGGTCTGTTCAGTCTGGTGTCCACCCTGTATGGTATCACCATCAAGCCTGATGAAGCTCCTGTCTGGCATAAGGATGTGAAGTTCTTCCGCATTGAGAAAGATGGCAAGCTGATTGGCCAGTTCTATACGGATCTCTATGCCCGCAACGGTAAGCGTGGCGGTGCATGGATGGATGATGCACGCAGCCGCCGCATGACCAGCAAAGGTCTGCAGACTCCAATCGCTTATCTGAACTGCAATTTCTCTGCGCCTGTTGAGAAAGATGGTGTGCTTCAGCCAGCGCTCTTCACTCATGATGAAGTGCAGACACTGTTCCATGAATTCGGTCACTGCCTGCATCATCTGCTGACTGAGATCGGGGATCTGGGTGTTTCCGGTATTTCTGGCGTGGAATGGGATGCGGTCGAGCTGCCTTCCCAGTTCATGGAAAACTTCTGCTGGGAATGGGATGTGGTGAGCCGCATGAGCTCTCATGTGAAGACAGGCGAAAAACTGCCAAGAGAACTGTTCGACAAGATGATTGCGGCGAAGAATTACCAGTCTGGTATGGGTATGCTGCGTCAGGTCGAATTTGCACTGGTCGATATGCATCTGCACTTTGACTATGATCCAGAAGGTGCCAAGACTGCCCGTGACCTGCTGGATGAGATCCGCAAGCAGTTTGCTGTCACGATTCCACCGGCTTTCAACCGTTTCCTGAATTCATTCAGCCATATCTTTGCAGGTGGCTATTCTGCAGGGTATTTCAGCTATAAATGGGCAGAGGTCCTGTCTGCGGATGTTTACAGCGCTTTCGAGGAAGCGGCAGAGAAAACAGGTACGACAGTCTCTCCTGAAATGGGAGCAAAACTGGTGGCGGAAATCCTCTCCAGAGGGGGTTCCCGCCCTGCGATTGAATCGTTTGAGGCGTTCCGTGGGCGTAAGCCGACGATCGATGCATTGCTCCGTCACAGCGGGCTGTTGTCCTGATACTTTCCAAGGAGTGAAAAACGCCCCATAATACATATTTCCCCTAGAGGGGAAGGGACATTGGACAAGTAGAGCGTTTGCACGGTATGACAAGAATCGAGTTCCGGACAAATATCGCCGATAAGATCAACTACACCTGCCGATGGGTGCGTAAGGCGCTGTCACAGGTGCCTGACATCAGGATTGTGCTGCTGACTGAGAATGCGGCACAGCTGAAGGCGTTGGATCAGGCGTTGTGGGAGTTCTCGGATGTCGATTTCCTGCCGCACGCGGTTCTGGGTGATCCGATGGCATCCCGCACGACGGTGCTGCTGACAGACCAGTACGATGCAGACCTGCCAGGGGGAGAGGTGCTCGTGAATCTGTCGAAGATTGTGCCAGCCAGCTATGCGCAGTTTGAGCGTCTGCTGGAACTGGTCTCAACGGATGCAGCGGATACTGCGGCAGGGCGTCAGCGGTATGTGCATTACCGGGACCGGGGGTATGACCTGTCCCATGAGAATGTTAAACAATGAGAAGCAGTATGACTTCAGACATCAATGAGGCAAAACAGGGAAGCATCCCTGCTGTAAATGGCGGCGATGAGTATCCAGTGTTGACCAATATCCTGTCTACCGCACCGGATATTGTGGATTCTGCCCAGAATGATGATGCCTGGGGAGAGCTGGAAGAGCGTCTGGCACAGCGGATTCAGGAAAGGGTGCGGGAGCGGATCGGTATCCTGCTGGAAGAGATCATCCAGCAGAATCTGGCGGCTACCCTTCAGAAGCTCACAGGGACACTGGCTCAGGAAATCAACAGTGACCTGCAGAATACGCTTGAAGTGGTGGTGGCGCACGCTGTCTCAGATGAATTGCGGCGGCTCAAACAAAATGAATATTTTTCAGATGTCAATCGTCTAAAATAACAGGCGGTATGGCAGACTGACGGTATGGTCAGGAAAAAAGGCTTATAGGGGGAAATTTTGAAAGTTATCGTATTAGGCGCTGGTATTGCAGGGACAACAGCAGCATGGTTCCTGCGTCAGAAAGGCCATGATGTTACGGTGATCGAGCGGCGGAACGGGGCTTCTCAGGAAACCACGTTTGGTAATGCCTCACAGATTTCCGTTTCCCATTCTGAGCCTTGGTCTAATCCTGGCGCACCTTTGAAGATTTTCAAGTGGCTGGGCAAGGAAGATGCCCCTCTGCTCTACCGTTTCCGTGCAGAAATCCTGCAGTGGGAATGGGGTGCACGTTTCCTGCGTGAATGTACCCCGGGGCGCACCGCGCATAACACCCGCCAGTGTATGGTCATGGCGGATTTCAGTAAACGCACCCTGCGTGAGCTACGCGATGAGACCGGTATCGAATATACCTATTCCCGCAACGGTATCATGCACTTCTATACCGACAAGGGTGACTATGAATCCTCCAAGGCGGGTGCGAAGCTGATGACATCCTGGGGGTGTCCTCGCAACACGATTACCAAAGATGAAGTCATCCGTCTGGAACCTGCGTTGAAACCGGTTTATGACCGGCTGGTCGGTGGTGACTTTACCCCAGATGATGAGCATGGTGATTCCCGTGAGTTTACCGTGGCATTGGCGAAACTGGCTGCGGATCAGGGTGTCCAGTTCATGTACAACACCCAGGCAACCCGACTGCTGAAAGAAGGGACTGGTGAAGAAGCCCGTATCGCTGCGGTTGAGATCATCAAGGACAACGGCGAGTTCGAGATTCTCCAGAGTGATGCGTTTGTCTGTGCATTCGGCAGTTACTCAACGCCTTTCCTGAAACCATTGGGTATTGACCTGATGATTTACCCAACCAAGGGTTACTCCGCGACTTTCCCTGTCATCGATCCAGACAAGGCGCCGCAGGTTTCCCTGATTGATGCGGGTTACAAGCTGTGTATTTCCCGTCTGGGCGACCGCCTGCGTGTTGCGGGTACTGCGGAAATGAATGGCTACCGCCGCGAACTGAATGAAGAACGCTGTCAGGCGCTGATCCGCCGTACTTCTGAACTGTTCCCGGATGCGTGTGATTACAGCCGCCCACATTTCTGGACGGGTTTCCGCCCTATGACGCCAACCAACATTCCATATGTCGGTAAGGCGAAGCAGTATAAGAACCTGTACCTGAACACCGGTCACGGTACTTTGGGCTGGACGATGGGCTGTGGCTCTGGTCGTGCGATTGCGGAAATCATTTCTGGCAAGGCACCGGATATCGACTTCGAATTTTTCGGTCTTGAAAAAGAAAACGGAAAAGAGAAAGAAAAAGAAAAGAAATAACGCACTGCTATGGCAAAGAAGCAGAAAAACGTGACCACCGCATGCCCCTGCGGTGGTTCTTCATTTGAGGGGTGCTGTAAACCGTATCTGGACGGTGATGCCGATGCCCCGACTGCATTGGCATTGATGAAATCCCGCTATACCGCTTTTGTGGTGGGGGATGAATCCTACCTGCGTTATACATGGCTGAAGCAGAACCGTCCTTCTGGCAGGATCATCGACAAGAAAGACCTGACGAAGTGGGTTGGGCTGAAGATTGTGAGCCATCAGGAAGAGGGCGACCGTGCGACGGTTGAGTTTGTCGCCAGCTACAAGCGCAATGGCAGGATGATGAAACTGCATGAGAACAGCCAGTTCATCCGTGAGGAAGATGGCTGCTGGTATTACATTGACGGGACTTTTTTCTGAGACCATGACAACAGAAATCAAAGCAGAAGAAACCGCATCAGCGAAGTGGACGGCACGTAGCCTGAAGAGCGTCTGGCATCCCTGCACCCAGATGAAACATCATGAGAAACTGCCGCTGGTCACCGTGAAAAGCGGACAGGGTGTCTGGCTGTATGATCAGGATGGCAGGCGTTATTTCGATGCCATCAGTTCCTGGTGGACCAATCTGTTCGGTCACTGCAATCCAGATATTTCCAATGCGCTCAAGGCTCAGCTCGATACGCTTGAGCATGCGATGCTGGCAGGCTGTACCCATGAGCCGGTTGTTGAGCTTTCTGAAAGACTCTCAGCGCTGACTGGTGGGATGCTGGGGCATTGTTTCTATGGTTCTGATGGGGCTTCTGCAATCGAGATTGCCCTGAAGATGAGTTTCCATTACTGGAAGAATAACGGTCATCCCGAAAAACAGGAATTTGTCTGCCTTGAGCACAGTTACCACGGTGAGACGATCGGTGCGCTGGCAGTGACCGATGTCACGCTGTTCAAGGACAATTATGCACCACTGATCCGCAATGCGAATCTGGTGCCGAATCCAGATTCCCGCAATGCTTTGCCAGGCGAGACCGATAAGGATGTGGCGTTCCGTGCGGCTGAAAAGCTGGAAGAGTTGCTGAAAGAGAAAGGTGACCGCATTGCTGCGATGATCATTGAACCATTGGTGCAGTGTGCGGCGGGCTTCATCATGTACCACCCTGTCTATATCAAGCTGGTGCGTGAGCTGTGTGACCGCTACCGTGTCCATCTGATTGCTGATGAGATTGCTGTTGGGATGGGGCGCACGGGTTCGTTCTTTGCCTGCGATCAGGCGGATACCCGACCAGATATGCTGTGTCTTTCCAAGGGTATCACGGGGGGCTTCCTGCCACTCTCGATTGTGATGTGTACTGACCGCATCTATCAGGCGTTTTATGACGATGATGTGACCCGCGGTTTCCTGCATTCCCATTCCTACACAGGCAACCCACTGGCATGCCGTGCGGCATTGGCGGTGTTGGATATCTTTGATAAGAACCGGGTGATTGCCGCGAACCGCCTGTTGTCGGCGGCGATGACCAAGGCACTGGAGCCCGTTAAACAGCATAGCCGTGTCCGCAATTTCCGTAACAAGGGGATGCTCTGGGCATTCGATGTGGAGATGACGCCAGAAGAACAGGTGACTTTCCCGCGCCGCTTCTTTGAGGCTGGGCTGCGGAATGAACTGCTGATCCGTCCAATCGGGAATACAGTCTATCTCATGCCGCCTTACATCATGACTGAGGAACAGACGGTATGGCTTTCCGAAAGAGTGCAGACTGTCATGGCAGAGGTGTTGGCGTGATGGGTAAGCCAGCTTATTTCATTGCAGGGACTGATACCGAGATCGGTAAGACGACGCTGTCTTCAGTCATTATCCGTGCCTTAGCAGCCCAGGGGCTGAAAACCGCCGCAATGAAGCCGGTTGCTGCGGGAACTGTGCTGGTGGATGGTGTGCCTCACAATGAGGATGTGGATGCCCTGATGGCGGCTTCCAATATGGATCTGCCACAGGATATGGTCTGCCCTTATCTGCTGAATACCCCGATTTCTCCCAATCTCTCGGCGGAACAGGATGGCGTGACCATCGACAATGCACGGATTGTGGAGACTTTCAAAGCGATTCAGCAGCAGGCGGATGCGGTGATTGTTGAAGGTGTCGGCGGTTTCATCGTGCCATTTTCGGATACTGTCTCGAGCGCGGATCTGGCGGTTGCGCTGGGTCTGCCGGTTATTCTGGTTGTCGGTCTCAGACTGGGCTGTATCAGCCATGCCCTGCTGACGGCAGAAGCCATCCGCTCGAGAGGACTGACACTGGCGGGCTGGATTGCGAACCGTGTTGACCCGACACTGGCGTTCAGTGATGGTAATATTACGACTTTGGAAAAGTGGCTCGGCGCCCCACGACTGGGCACGATGCCAAACCTTCAGTCATTCGATGGAGCAGAGCAATATCTTGATCTGAGTCTGCTTCTTGATATGAAGGCATAAAGATAGCAACAGATAAGATCAAGAAGCAGAGAAATACGAGCATTACGACTATGTCACAGCCAATTCATTTTTATCGCCCAACCGATAACGCCAACCTGCCTGAGCCAGAAGTCTGGCCAGTGGAAGAGATTATGGCGTTGTACGAACTGCCATTCAACGAGCTGATGTTCCGTGCGCAGGAAGTGCATCGTGCGAATTTCCCTGAGGGCATTGTCGAGCTCAATACCCTGATTTCTCTCAAGACCGGTGCTTGTACGGAAGACTGTGGTTACTGTCCTCAGTCCATCCACCACAATACCGAAGTCGAGCCTAGCAAGATGCTCGATATGGAGACCATTCTGGCGGCTGCACGCCGTGCAAAGGAAATCGGTGCAAACCGTTTCTGCATGGGCGCATCTGGCCGTTCTCCAAATGACCGTGACTTCAAGAAATACCTTGAGATTGTCCGTGCGGTGAAGGCGCTGGGCATCCAGACCTGTATGACACTGGGCATGCTCAAGGAAGAACAGGCACAGCAGCTGAAGGAAGCCGGTCTCGATTTCTATAACCATAATCTGGATACCTCTCCAGATTTCTACGGCAAGATCATTTCCACCCGCACCTATCAGGATCGCCTGGATACTTTGGGCAGGGTGCGCAAGGCAGGTATCAATGTCTGCTGCGGTGGCATCATCGGTATGGGCGAAAGCCGTGAACAGCGTGCGGCATTGCTGTCCCAGCTGGCGAACCTGAATCCATATCCAGAAGCTGTACCAATCAACCATCTTGTTCCAATCAAGGGTACTCCGCTTGAGAATGCCAAAGGTGTGGATCCTCTGGAATTTGTCCGCACCATTGCGATTGCCCGCATTATCATGCCTCAGGCGAGAGTCCGTATGTCTGCAGGGCGTGCTGAACTGGGTGAGGCAATCCAGGCGATGTGTTTTATGGCGGGTGCCAATTCCATCTTCTACGGTGAAAAACTGCTGACCACCGACAATGCGGATGCGGATGCAGACCGCGCACTGCTGGAAAAACTGGGTCTCAAGACTTTCGAGAAAATGGATAAGAAGGTCCGGATGCCAGGTCTGCCAGAACACGACCATGACCATTGATATCCTCTATTACAACGAGGGAGAAGATCCATCTGTCTGGCTGCTGGCACTGAGTGCAGTGCTGCCAGAAGCCAATATCCGTCTGTGGCAGGAAGGTGATACTGCGCCTGCAGACTATGCATTGGTCTGGAATGCGCCAGAGGGTGTCCTGAAAGACCGGAAAGGGCTGAAAGCGGTCATCAATCTGGCGGCGGGTGTCGATAAACTGCTGGCATCAGGACTGATTCCTGCTGATGTTCCGCTCTATCGTTTGGAAGACGCCGGTATGGCTATCCAGCTCGCGGAGTATGCCCTGCATCACATCATTGGCTGGTACCGCCGGTTCGATGACTATCGGGCGTTTCAGCAGAAACAGCAGTGGCGGGAAGTCACCGTTCCAAGACGCAGTGATTACACTGTCGGCATTATGGGGCTGGGTGTCATGGGGAAGGTGCTTGCCGAGATCCTTAAGCCATTCGGTTTTGCCCTCAAGGGGTGGAGCCGCTCAGCCAAACAGGTAGAGGGTGTCGATACCTATCACGGCGCAGAGGGGCTGGCCGGTTTCCTGAAAGGTGTCAATGCACTGGTCTGCCTGTTGCCGAATACTCCGCAGACGAGGGGTATCATCAATGCCGATCTGTTCAGCCAGCTGCCGGATGGTGCCTGTCTGGTGAATCTGGGGCGTGGTGCCCATGTCAATGAGGATGACCTGCTGGATGCGCTGGCATCAGGGAAAATCCATGCGGCGGCACTCGATGTCACTGCTGTCGAGCCTCTCCCACAGGAGCATCCATTCTGGTCGCATCCGTCCATTTCCATTACACCGCATATCGGTGGGCTGACCTACTGGGATGAGACAGTCGGACAGGTTGCCGACATCATCCACCAGCTTGAACAGGGCAGTCAGCCAGGCGGTCTGGTCGACCGACAGAACGGCTACTGATAATCGGCATCCAAAATCCAGAAATAGAAAAGGCCACAGCAGCTGTGTGCTATGGCCTTGGTATAGGTTCCCCGCCTGTGCCGTAATGCCGGCATCTTGAACCAAGCGGTTCAAGTGGTCACAGTTGGCTGGACTTCGGGTTCACCGTACGAGCGGTGATCGCGCCCATCCAGCAAATTTCCGCGACCTAAGTCAATTATGGTTCAAAGAATATATGGCATAAGTCGAACACCGCAGGGTGGAATCAGTCTATCGTATCGCCGATGAAAGTCAACCGTTTTCCTGTGGGGATTTCCTGAAGGTCTTTCAGTGTTTCTTATGACTGCATTGCGGATTCGATCAGCCGGGTCATTGAATCCATCTTTGCCTGGATTTCAGACAGTGCTTTTTCTGGGATAGGGGCATCCGGCGATTTCAGTGCCAGCAGTTCAACTGCAAGGCTCAGGCATGCCATGACAGCGATCCTGTCATTGCCGCGGACACGGTTGCCGTCGCGGATCGAGCACATCTTCCTGTCAACGAGGGCAACTGCCTCACGCAGTTTCGCTTCTTCGTCATCTTTGCAGATCAGACGGTATGGCAGACCCATGATGGTGACATCAACCTGACTCATTCAGCACCTCCTTCGGCAATGGCAGGCAGCAGACCGATGATTGCAGAGACTTTCTGGCGGGCAGTCTCAACCCTGCCGATCAGGGCCATGTTCTCCTGGACTTTTGCGTCAATCTCAGCCTTCAGGGAGGCATTGCTCTGCCGAAGGGTTTCAGCCTCGGCTTTCAGGGCAGCGTTTTCCTGTTTGACTGTTTCCAACTTGGCAATCAGTCCGGTGATTTTTTCTGACAGCAGGTCCAGTTCTGAAATCATGGTCAAGCGTTCCGGTTAGTGTTGATTGTTTGTCCACGCATAAGGTTGCATGGGTAATCTCGGTTGTGTATATTCTTATCGAGATTTTACCCTTACTGGCAGGGATATTCTGAAATTTTTTCATACTTGTCCCACTTTTTTCAAGCCTGTCTGTTTCACGGACAGATGACGATATTTCCGCAAAGATCATGACTGCATCATCATCCCCATCTTCAAAGCCGATTGTCATTACAATCGATGGTCCAACCGCTTCTGGCAAGGGTACTGTTGCCCAGCGTGTTGCCGATAAGCTCGGGTTCCATTATCTGGACTCTGGGGCGCTTTACCGCCTGACGGCATTGTCTGTCCTGCGGGCTGGCATTCCGCTGGATGATGTGGATGCTGTCGCTGAGATGGCGCGGAAGCTGCCATGCCAGTTCGAGCAGGGCAGGATCCTGCTGTCTGGCGAGGATGTGAGCGAGAAAATCCGTTCGGAAGAGGTCGGCATTACCGCCTCAAAAGTCGCACCTTACCAGCCTGTGCGCGATGCCCTGAAAATCCTGCAGCTCGGTTTCCGCAAGGCGCCTGGACTGGTCACGGATGGGCGCGATATGGGGACGGTTATCTTCCCGGATGCTGACCTGAAAATTTTTCTGACCGCCAGTGCCACAGTTAGGGCTGAAAGACGCTATAAACAGTTGTTGGAAAAAGGATTTACTGCTAACATTGATGTTCTGCGCAGGGATCTGGAAGAACGTGATAAACGTGATCTGGAAAGAGCGGCATCCCCATTGCTGCCAGCAGCCGATGCGGTGATGCTCGATACCTCTGCACTGAATATTGAGGAATCAGTGCAGGCTATCCTTGATGCCTACGCAGGGAAAAAGATTTGATCAGGACAGTTCCTGTTCTGATTCCGGTCCCGGAAAGACGCAATATCTTTTCCGGGTTTTATTGAACCTAACCCGGTCTGTCTCAAAAGGACACCGGTTTTTCACGAAATAGATATGCCTACTGCATCTGTCCCAGAAATGGAAAGTTTTGCCGCTTTATTTGAAGAATCCCTCGCACGTCACGACATGCGTTCGGGTGAAGTTATCTCCGCTGAAGTTGTCCGTATCGATCACAACTTCGTTGTTGTCAACGCTGGTCTGAAATCTGAAGCTTTCATTCCACTCGAAGAATTCAAGAACGACATCGGTGAAGTCGAAGTCAACGTCGGTGATTTCGTTTCCGTCGCTATCGAATCCCTCGAAAACGGTTTCGGTGACACCATCCTGTCCCGTGACAAAGCTAAACGCCTGGCATCCTGGCTGGCTCTCGAAAAAGCTATGGAATCCGGCGAAATCATTACCGGTGTTGTCAATGGTAAGGTTAAAGGTGGTCTGACCGTTCTGACCAACGGCATCCGTGCTTTCCTGCCTGGCTCTCTGGTTGACACCCGTCCAGTTAAAGACACCACCCCATACGAAGGCAAGACCCTTGAATTCAAGGTCATCAAGCTCGACCGTAAACGTAACAACGTCGTTCTGTCCCGTCGTGCTGTTGTTGAAGCATCCATGGGCGAAGAACGTGCGAAACTGATGGAAAGCCTGAAAGAAGGCACCATCATCAACGGTATCGTCAAGAACATCACCGACTATGGTGCATTCATCGACCTGGGCGGTATCGATGGTCTGCTGCACATCACCGACCTGGCATGGCGCCGTGTCCGTCATCCATCCGAAATGCTGACCGTTGGCCAGGAAATCCAGGCTAAGGTCCTGAAATACGATCAGGAAAAGAACCGTGTTTCCCTGGGCGTAAAACAGCTGGGCGACGATCCATGGACTGGTCTGTCCCGCCGTTATCCTAAGGGCACCCGCCTGTTCGGTAAGGTTACCAACCTGACCGACTACGGTGCATTCGTTGAAGTTGAACAGGGTATCGAAGGTCTGGTTCACGTTTCCGAAATGGATTGGACCAACAAGAACGTTGCACCTAACAAGGTTGTCAAACTGGCTGACGAAGTTGAAGTCATGGTTCTGGAAATCGACGAAGAACGCCGTCGTATCAGCCTGGGCATGAAACAGTGCAAACCAAATCCATGGGAAGAATTCAACGAAACCCACAAGAAGGGTGACAAGGTCAAGGGTTCCATCAAGTCCATCACTGACTTCGGTGTCTTCATCGGTCTGCCTGGCAACATCGATGGTCTGGTTCATCTGTCTGACCTGTCCTGGACTGAATCCGGTGAAACCGCTGTTCACAACTACAAGAAAGGCGACGAACTGGAAGCAGTTGTCCTCGCTATCGACGTTGACCGTGAACGTGTTTCCCTGGGTGTTAAACAGCTGGAAGGTGACCCATTCAACAACTACATCGCTATGAATGACCGCGGTGCGATTGTTACCGGTACCATCAAGTCTGTTGAAGCTAAGGGTGCAGTTATCCAGCTGACCGAAGACGTAGAAGGCTATCTGCGTGCTTCTGAAATCTCCCGCGATCGCGTTGAAGATGCTGGCTCTCAGCTGAAAGAAGGCGAAACCGTTGATGTCATGATTATCAACATCGACCGTAAGTCCCGCACTCTGCAGCTGTCCATCAAGGCTAAAGAACAGCAGGAAACCCAGGAAGCAATCCGTCAGATCCAGGACGATTCTTCCGCAGCTTCTGGTATGACCAGCCTGGGTGCTCTGCTGAAAGCCAAGATGAACAATCAGTAATTGGAATAGAAGATGACAAAATCCGAATTGATCATCTCGCTCGCCAACAGCTATCCACAGCTGTTGGCAAAAGATGCTGAACTGACTGTGAAGACCATTCTCGAAGCCATGGCGAATGCTCTGGCGAATGGTAAGCGCATTGAAATTCGGGGTTTTGGCAGTTTTGCATTGAGTGTCCGTCCACCACGGATCGGCCGCAATCCTCGTTCCGGTGAAAAGGTGCAGGTTGCTGAAAAGCGTGTCCCTCACTTCAAGCCGGGCAAGGAGCTGCGTTACCGTGTGGATGCGGCAGCCAAGTCCAAATAATCTGATTTCATCAGATTCAGCGGAAAGGGTATCTTCGGATACCCTTTTTTACATCTGGAAAACAAATTTCCTTTACAATAACCTTTTGCTGGAAACCTCGGTAGTCTTGTATGGGCACTTATCCTGCTCCCCGATGTCTGCCTGATGAGGTACCGCCTGACGCAGGGAGCTGATAACGCTTATAGGGTCAGGCCTCATGGATTTATTGAAAATATCATCTTATGGAATTTGAAGTCTGGTGGCTGATTGGTATCCCCCTGTTCTTTGGGCTGGGTTGGATGGCTGCGCGTATCGATATCAAACAGCTGATTTCTGAATCCCGTAGTCTGCCCAAGGGCTATTTCAAGGGGTTGAACTTCCTGCTGAATGAACAGCCGGACAAGGCGATTGATGCCTTCATCGAGATTGTGAAGCTCGACCCGGAAACCTCAGAACTGCACTTCGCACTGGGTAACCTGTTCCGCCGTCGCGGTGAGACAGAGCGTGCTATCCGAATGCACCAGAACCTGCTGCTGCGTACAGACCTGCCGGAGGACCAGCAGCTGCTGGCGCGTTTTGAACTGGGGCAGGACTTCCTGAAGGCAGGTCTGCTTGACCGTGCAGAAGAGGTGTTTGAGGAACTGACCGAGACAACCTATTCCATGCAGGCCCGCCGTGCATTGCTGGAAATCTTCCAGCGCGAGAAAGAATGGCGTCAGGCAATCAAGGCTGCCGAGGCTCTGCAGGATATGGGGGCTGGCAACCGGACCCGTCAGATTGCCCAGTTCTACTGCGAACTGGCGGAAGATGAGCTCGTCCGCACCCATCCTGAAAATGCCATGCCATTGCTGAAGAAGGCATTGGAAGTTGACCGCATGTGTACCCGTGCCACCATCCTGATCGGTGATGCCTACAAGGCGATGGGCGATTTGGAAAAAGCGATTGAGACATGGCGCAGGGTCGAGAATCAGAATATCCAGCATACTGTGCTGATTGTCCGTCGCCTGATGGAAGCCTATGAAGCGGTTGGTCGTCCTGAAGAAGGTATCGGTCTGCTGCGGGCTTATCTGTCGGATGTTTCTTCCATCGACATGCTGGACGTCCTTGTCAAGGCAGTTGTTAAACAGCAGGGGGCAGAAGCAGCCAATGCGCTGGTTCATGAAGAATTGAGAAGAACGCCAACTCTGCTGGCACTTGACCGTCTGCTGGAGGCCCAGTTGCTGGTGGTGCCGCCTGAGGTCCGTCAGGATATTTCTGACATCCGCACCCTCATCCAGCGGTATGCGCAGAAACTCTCGCATTACAAGTGTGGGCGCTGTGGCTTCGAGGCGCGTCAGTTCTACTGGCAGTGCCCAGGTTGCCATGCCTGGGAATCCTATCCACCGAAACGGGTTGAGGAAGAAAGCTTCTCCTGATATTGAACTGAACAACTGGAATAAACCATCATCTACCGAGGTGCCCTATGACTCGCAATACCATCTCCCCACGGATCCTGATTGTCGGCGATGTGATGCTCGACCGTTACTGGTTCGGTGATGTCAACCGCATTTCCCCAGAGGCGCCGGTTCCGGTTGTGCTGATCAACAAGAATGAGGAAAGACTCGGCGGGGCTGCCAATGTTGCCCGCAATGTTGCGGCATTGGATGCAGGCTGCAGCCTGATGGGGATTGTCGGTGATGATGAAGCTGGCAAGATCATTGATAAGAAGCTCTATGAGGTTGGTGTTGTGCCGCATCTTCACGTTGCTTCTGAAATCTCAACCATCGTGAAACTGCGTGTGATTGGCCGTCAGCAGCAGCTCCTGCGTCTCGACTTCGAGAAACGCCCACCTCAGAAGGTCCTCGATACAGCGCTCCAGCGTTTCCGTACCCTGTTGCCGATGCATGAGATTGTCGTGTTTTCTGACTATGGCAAAGGCATGCTCGACAATGTGGCAGAAATGATTGCGCTTGCCAAAGCTGAAGGCAAGATTACCCTGGTCGATCCGAAAGGTGATGATTTCACGAAATACCGTGGCGCCAACTTCATCACCCCAAACAAATCCGAACTCCGTGAAGTTGTCGGTAGCTGGCAGAGTGAGGAAGAACTGGCTGAGAAAGCCCGCAACCTGCGCGAAAGCCTGGATATCGAATGGCTGCTGCTCACCCGCTCTGAAGAAGGGATGTCCCTCTTCGGTGAAAAGGAAACCATCCATATCC
>CAZHQM010000007.1:0-25181 GCA_964534155.1 uncultured Oxalobacter sp. | reverse complement strand
TTATTATCTTTTTTCAATTTACCCCTGCGTTTATTTCTAAAATCTTCCCAGTAAGCTTTGACACAATTAAAGTAATAAGATTTTTCATAATCAGGCATATTTGGAATGATTTTTAAAACATTACAATATATATCCTCCCAAGCATATGTTCGGTTTATCAAGTCCTCAACAGACTCCAATCTTGAATCTGAATTTTTTCTTGCAATTGCTTTATATAATACTTTCTCAACATAACCAAACTTATAATTATAGAGTATCGGAAGCAGTATTTGCGCATTCTGTCCACTTAACCCCTCATAAATACACCTATTAGGGTAAATCTCTAAAAAACTAGAAGCCCTGATCATAAAAGACGCATATAGTACATAATTCTCCCCCCTATTCCGTTGCAGTAAAAAATCATCAAACAATGAATCTTTTGTGTGATTCGGAATAGATCTTTTAAAAAAACTTAGATGCTTTCCTGTATTTTCTTCAATCACTTCCGCCCACGGAAAAACAACACTGCAATCCTCATTATTTTCCAAAAAACTAGACATCTCCTCTAAAAAAGAAGGCAAAACAACATCATCACTGTCTATACAACACAAATAATCTCCAGTAAATATTTTTAATCCTTGATTGATTGCCTTTGCCTGCCCACCTCTTTTCTCTTGCTTTATATAACTAAATGTCCATCCTTTTTCTTCAAATTTTTCTGCATACGAATTAATAATCTTTTCCGTCTTATCCGTTGACCCATCATCAACAAAGATATACTCTACATTAGAATATGTCTGAGATAACAGACCCTCTATATAAGGAATCAAATGAGTTTCCCCATTATAACAAGGGGAAATTATAGAAACTTTTACCATATTTTCCTCAGTTCTTAATTTATTATTAAACGATTATTACCACGAAGTTCATTTTATTTTCAAACATAATCTCCCCAATAAGATTACAACCAGGGTGAGAAAGCCCCTCTAGAACCGGATAGATACGACGACTGTAGAAATCCCAGAAGCTGAATGTGCCTTTTGAGAGTTGGGTATAGATGATTGAGGAAATCAGGAAACCTGATATGGCAAAGAAAACATCGACACCGACAAAACCGCCCTTGAGGAACTTGAGTTTCGGAAAGGCATGAAAGGCGAATACAGCAAAGACGGCCAATGCACGAAGCCCGTCAATATCGGGACGCCAACCTATTGAGGATTTTTTGGCGGCAGGATTGTTGGTTACACTTTCAGGCTGTTGGCTATCTGCTACTGACTTCTGGTCCATATATCTTTGGCATCAAATCTTTACAGAAAAGTGGATTATACCATCCGAGAATGGTTGGCTAACGGCCGAAATGTCTATACAAATATCATCAAAAAACACAAAAGCCAACTGCTCTCACAGTCGGCTTTGTTCTTTGCAGAAAGATGACTAAATGCAGGAAATCATCAGATCACTGATATCGGCAATATCTCTCAAAAGAAAGCAATCCTATCTTGAGATAGATGCCTGATCATAATCAACATCATTGCACTGCAGGTCACCTTTAGCCTCAATGCTCAACTCACGCAGGGATGCCCATTCTTCACATGACCAGCCTCTGTTGTGAACAACCTGACAGTTCTTGCCTTTCCAGCCACGGCGGTACATTTCTTCTTCGGTTTCCTGATAGACAACCCATTTCGCATGGTTCTTGTCAGTCGTATGGCATGCTACGGCAGTAATATTGCCACTGACATAAATCATCGCCTTGTTATCACATTTGATATAACGGCGGGCACCATCATCGCTGTCCATTGCCTGGATTTCTTTCATTGGGCCTTTTTCAACACCACAGCCAGCCCAGGCTGATGCCGCAGCAATCATCAGTGAAGTCACTAAAAGTTTTTTCATGGCTCTCTCCCTGTTTCCGTTCAAGCACCTGCAACGGTCATTTCTTCAATCAATATGGAACCTGTCCGCTTCGCCCCGCGGTCAAGCACATCCGCTCCAACTGCAGCGATATGAGCAAACATTTCCTTTAGATTACCAGCAATCGTGATTTCCTGTACAGGGTGCTGGATAACCCCGTTCTCAACCCAGTAACCCGATGCACCGCGGGAATAGTCACCGGTCACGAAATTCACGCCCTGCCCTAACAGGTCGGTGACGACAAGCCCCGTGCCCATCTTGCGAAGCATGGCTTCATAATCATCGCCTGCTTCTGTCTGGGTCGATGAGAAGATGAGATTATGTGAGCCACCCGCATTACCCGTGGTTTTCATGCCCAGTCGACGGGCAGAGTAGGATGACAGGAAATAGCCCTGCACAACACCTGCATCGACAACCTTACGCTTGTTTGTGCGGACACCTTCATCATCAAATGGTGCAGATCCCATTGCTCCAATCATGTGTGGGTCTTCCAGCAGATTGATATGTTCTGGGAAAACAGTCTTGTTCAGCGAACCGAGCAGGAAACTGGATTTCCGATACAGTGCACCACCAGAGATTGCCCGGACAAAAGCATTGACGAGTCCCACAGCCGCAGGAGCTTCAAAAAGCACAGGGCATTTGCGTGTCGTGATGCGCTGTCCGCCCAACCGTGCCAGCGCACGCTGTGCGGCATACTGACCGACAGATTCCGGTGACTTCAGCATCGCTGGATTGCGGGATGATGTGTACCAGTAGTCACGCTGCATCTTGTCTGCGCCACCCGCAATCGGAACGGCAGAGATGGAATGGCTGGAATATGGATAACCACCGATAAAGCCATCACTGCTTGCAGAGACAAAATGGGAGTGCGAGACATGAACACTACTGCCATCGCTGTTAGAGATACGGGAATCCACATCAAAAGCTGCCTGTTCGCAGCGTTTGGCAATATCAACCGCCTGACCCGCATCGATATCCCAACGGTAGTAAAGAGAAAGGTCCTGCGGATTGTGTTCCAACAAATCAGGTTCTGGCAACCCTGCCGCCTGATCTTCTGCAGTGAAATGCGCGATATTGTAGGCAGCCTCGACAGTCTGGCGCAGGGATGACTCAGAAAAATCGGAGGTGGTTGCATTACCCCGTTTCTTACCCAAGAAAACGGTGACACCGATGCCCTTGTCCTGATTGCGTTCGATGGTATCGACCTCGCCCTTTCGGACAGAGACCGAAAGACCACTGCCTTCACTGACACCGACAACAGCATCAGAAGCACCTTTTTCCTTGGCAAAGCGCAGTACATCAGCAGCAATCTGTTCTAAACGACCATTTGAATAGATGAAATCAGTGTCACTCATGATTATTTCTTGATGGTAAGCAGAACCTGATATGATACAGCTTATTGTGATGAATTAACGAGTTGAAAGACAGGTCATGGCAAATTGGAGATGGGAAGTAGAGGAAGAAGAACCATTTAACCCAGATGAGTTTTATGGTGGTCCTTCCAAATCACAGCGTAAACGCGACATGATTGCGTTGCAGAAACTCGGCGGTCAGTTGGTCGAACAGTCTGCTGAACGTATCCGCAAATGCGAGATTCCTGATGACCTGCGCAACGCCATCCTCGAATGCCAGCGCATCAAAAACCGCGAAGGTCACCGCCGTCAGCTACAGTACATCGGCAAACTGATGCGGGGTCTGAGCGAAGAACAGGTTGAATTCATCAAACAGCAACTGGAAAGTTGGAAAGGCTTTTCCAAGGCAGATACGGCTCTGCTGCATGCAGTTGAAAGCCAACGGGCACAACTGCTGGAAAATCCCAATGCGCTGACCGATTTCATGAAGCGTTTTCCATCCGCTGACAGCCAGCAGCTCCGTACGCTGATCCGCAATGCGAAGAAAGAGCAGGAAGCAAACAAGCCACCAAAGGCTTTCCGTGAACTCTATAAAGTCATCAGGGCACTGATCAGCGAACAACAGGGTAACCTTGCGCCTGCGCCAGAAACATCTGACGAAGAAACCGACGCATGAACGATGTAACAACATCAGACCAGACTGCTGTTATCGGACTGGTATCCGTTTCTGATAGAGCCTCGCAGGGAACTTATCAAGATAAAGGCATTCCAGCCCTGCGGGACTGGTTGACGGCAACGCTGACAACACCTTTCACGCTGGAAGAACGCCTGATTCCTGATGAGCAGGCTCTCATTGAAACCACACTGCGTGAACTGGTGGATAACAAGCGCTGTTGTCTTGTCCTGACAACAGGTGGCACTGGTCCATCAAGACGGGATGTAACCCCTGAGGCAACCTTGGCTGTGGCAACACGTGAGATGCCTGGCTTTGGCGAAAGAATGCGTCAGATTGGTTTGCATTTCGTGCCAACCGCCATCCTGTCCCGACAGGTAGCCGTCATCCGCGAGACGGCAAACCATGCCGCACTGATCCTGAACCTGCCTGGACAACCCCGAGCCATCAATGAGACATTGGACGGTGTGATTTCAGCTGATGGCACCGTCATTGAACCCGGTATCTTTACTGCCATCCCTTACTGTATCGACCTGATTGGTGGTCCACGCATCGAAACAGACGAAAAACGCTGTAAAGCATGGCGTCCTGCCCAGAAAAAACGGTAAACTTACGAAACTTTAACCCAAATAGAGAGACATTCATGCAAAATCCAAACGCTCCTCGCATCCGCTTCAGCCGTTATGAAACCGGCCCAAATCCAGAATACACCATCATCTGGATGCACGGTTTAGGAGATGAAGGCGCCAGCTTCCATACGCTGGTCAGCACCCAGTTTGACCTGACCGGTCTGCCTCCTATCCGTTTCATTTTCCCTGATGCACCAGAACGCCCTGTCACCGCTCACAGCTGGCTGCCTTGCCGGGCATGGTTTGACATCATGGTTGACTTCGATGAAACCGATCAGGAAGACGAAGAAGGCATCATGGATTCTGAAGGTATCATCCATGTCCTGATCAATCAGGAAAAAATCAAAGGCATTAAACCTGAAAACATTTTCCTGGCTGGTTTCTCTCAGGGCGCAGCTATGGCACTGCATACTGGCCTGAGCTACTTCCAGAAACTCGGTGGCGTTATCGCACTGTCTGGCTACATCCCAATGCGCAAGACCTTTGCAGAACGTGTTTCCCCAGAAAACCGTGACACCCCAGTCTTCATGGCACACGGTGATGATGACCCAGTCGTTCCATACAAACGTGGTGTCCTCTCCAAAGGCACACTGGAATCCCTAAACTTCAAGGTTGACTGGCATACCTATCAGATGGACCACACCCTTGCATGGGATGAAGTTCAGGATATGGTTGCCTGGCTGAAACCACTGATGAACAAGTAATCATCATCCAACAGCCTCATCTGACATGAAAAACCCCGACAATCTGTCGGGGTTTTGTTTTACCAGATTCTCTCTGCTCAAAACACAAAAGCCGACTGCTCTCACAGTCGGCTTTGTTCTTTCGCAGAAAAATGATTACATGCAGGAAATCATCAGGTCACCGAATTCGGTGGTAGAAACTTCAGTTGCGCCTTCCATCAGTGCAGCGAAGTCGCTGGTGACTTTCTTGGAAGAAATTGCTTTCTGCATGGAGTCCAGAATGATGTCTGCCGCTTCAGTCCAACCGATATGGCGGAGCAAGAGTTCTGCGGACAGGATCATGGAACCTGGGTTGACATTGTTCTTACCAGCCATGGTTGGTGCAGTACCGTGGGTTGCTTCGAAGATTGCAACAGAATCGGACATGTTTGCACCTGGAGCGATACCGATACCGCCAACCTGTGCGGCCAGTGCATCAGAGATGTAGTCGCCGTTCAGGTTCAGGGTTGCGATAACGCTGTGCTGATGCGGACGGAGCAGGATTTCCTGCAGGAATGCATCAGCCAGAACATCTTTGATAACGATTTCCTTGCCGTTCTTAGGATTCTTCAGGGTGCACCATGGGCCCTTACCGATCACTTCTGCACCAAATTCTTTCTGTGCCAGTGCATAACCCCAGTCACGGAAACCACCTTCGGTGAATTTCATGATGTTGCCCTTGTGAACCAGGGTAACGTATGGACGGTCATTGTCGATTGCGTACTGGATTGCCTTGCGGACCAGACGTTCGGTACCGTCTTTAGAAACCGGTTTGATACCGATACCGGAAGAACCTGGGAAACGGATCTTGGAAACACCCATTTCCTTGGTCAGGAAGTCGATGAGCTTCTGGGCTTCTGGAGTACCTTCTGCCCATTCGATACCTGCGTAGATGTCTTCGGTGTTTTCACGGAAGATGACCATGTTGGTTTTTTCTGGTTCACGCAGTGGGGAAGGAACGCCTTTGAAATAACGGATAGGACGCAGGCAGACATACAGGTCCAGACCCTGACGCATTGCAACGTTCAGGGAACGGATACCACCACCGATTGGAGTGGTCAAAGGACCTTTGATGGAAATGACATAATCACGCAGGGCATCCATGGTTTCCTGTGGAAGCCAGACACCTTCACCATAAACCTTCAGTGCCTTTTCACCCGCATAGATTTCCATCCATTCAATCTGCTTCTTGCCAGCATATGCTTTCGCAACAGCAGAGTCGATGACCTTGCGCATGACAGGGGTGATGTCAGCACCAATACCATCACCTTCAATGAAAGGGATGATTGGACGGTCAGAAACATTCAGGGTGTAATCAGCATTGACTGTGATCTTGTCACCTGACTGTGGGACTTTAATATGTTGATACATCTTATTCTCCTAGAAACTGATACTCAGACTGTATACCTGATTAAGCAAATGCTGTACCAATAAATTAAATCACTGCACCATCTGTATTGCGTCTATCCTTGACTGGCTTGATGAGGTCTTCACGCTTGATGCCGAGCCACATCGCAATCGCCGCAGAAACAAACACAGAGGAATAAATACCGAAACAGATACCGATGGTCAATGCCATTGCAAAATAGTGCAGGGCTGGACCACCGAAGAAAAGCATGAACAGGACCATTGCCTCGGTAGAACCGTGGGTAATCGCCGTACGAGAAATCGTACTGGTAATCGCATGGTTGATAACCTCTTTCACACCAACCCCACGCATCTTGCGGAAGTTTTCACGGATACGGTCGAAAATAATCACAGATTCGTTGACCGAGTAGCCCATAACCGCCAGAACACCTGCAAGCACTGAAAGCGAGAACTCCCATTCAAAGAACGCAAAGAACCCGAAGATAATCACCACGTCGTGCATATTCGCCAGAATCGCCGACACCGCATATTTCCATTGGAAGCGGAACGCAAGGTAAAGGATGATACCCAAGATAACGAAACCCAGTGCCATCCCACCATTCTCAGCCAGTTCCTCACCGACCTGAGGACCCACGAACTCAACCCGTTTCAGCTGTGCATCTGGATTCTTTTCCTGCAACGCCTTCATGACGGCTTCACTCTGCTGTGCAGAAGTCTTGCCATCCTCAACCGGCAGATTCAGCATCACATCCTGTGCGCGCCCAAAGTTCTGAACCTGAGCCTTGAAGCCTGCCGCATTCACCGTCTTACGGATCTCATCCAGATTGGCAGCTTTCTCATAGGTCACTTCCATCACAGTACCACCAGTGAACTCAACAGAGAAGTTCAGCCCTTTGGTGCAGAGGAAGAACACCGCCAGCAGGAAGGTGATCCCGGAAATGAGGTTGAAAATCAGCGCATGGCGCATGAAGGGAATGTCTTTTTTAATCTTAAAGAATTCCATGTCTTATCCTGTCTCTTATTTCTGTCTCTAGTTAACCTGTTTTCTTCTCGTCTTACTTCTTCTTTTTGTCGGCATCAGGTTTCCAGACCTGACCAATCGACAGGGAAGTCAGTTTCTTACGGCGTCCATACCAGAAGTTTGCAAGACCTCGAGTGACAAACACTGAAGAGAACATGGAAGTCAGAATACCGATACAGTGCGCAACCGCAAAACCGCGGATAGGACCTGTACCGAAAACCAGCAGGGCAACACCTGCAATCAGGGTCGTGATGTTGGAGTCAAGAATGGTTGCCCATGCTTCCTTGAAACCATTGAACAATGCGGCGTGCGGACTGAAACCCGCCCGCAGTTCCTCTCGGATACGTTCGTTGATCAGCACGTTCGAGTCAATCGCCATACCCAGAGTCAACGCCATCGCAGCGATACCAGGCAGGGTCAGTGTGACCTGCATCAGGGAGAGTACAGCCACCATCAGCAGCATATTCACAATCAGGCCGAACACACTGAAGATACCGAACAGCATGTAGTAGAGCACCATGAAGACCGCAACCACTGCGAAACCGTACATGGTGGAAAGCACACCTTTCTCGATGTTTTCAGCACCCAGCTGAGGCCCGATGGTACGTTCTTCGACAATCTGCATTGGGGCAGCCAGAGAACCCGCCCTCAGCAGCAGTGCCAAGTCACTTGCCGCTTCTGGAGAGCCCATACCAGAAATCTGGAAACGGGAACCCAGCTCGTCACGGATGGTCGCAACAGTCAGGACCTCACCCTTGCCTTTTTCAAACAGCACAATCGCCATCAGCTTACCGATACGGCTGCGGGTCGCATCACGCATCTTACGGCCACCATCACCGTTCAGGTCAACGCTGACTGCAGGCTGCTGGTACTGGTCGCGGACTGGGGATGCATTGGTGATGTAATCACCGGTCAGCACAGCATCCTTATACAAGACAACCGGAGCACCCTTACCCTGCTTGAACAGTTCGGAGCCCAATGGAATCGGCGCGGACTCCTCAGTACCGCGGGTCACAGATTCGTCAACCATGCGGACTTCCAGGGTTGCGGTACGACCGATAATGTCTTTCGCGCGGGAAACGTCCTGAACACCTGGCAGCTGGACAACAATGCCGTCAGCACCCTGCTGCTGGATGACTGGTTCGTTCACACCCAGTTCGTTCACACGCTTGGACAGGGTTGCAATATTCTGCTTGACGCTGTTTTCGCGGACTTCTTTCAGTGCTTCAGGTGACAGGCTCAGGGTCAGTTTGTTGCTGCCTTCTTCGTTACGCTGCGCCGCATCTGGCATTGTCTTCGCCAGCAGAGCTTCTGCACGATGGCGGGTATCAGCATCCTCGAACTGGAGCTCAACCGTATCGCGGACACGGATCAGACCAGAGTAATGGATATTGTTTTCACGCAGGAGATTTCGGGTAGAAGTCTGAATACCCTGGATACGGGCATTGATCGCCGCATCAACATCAACCTTCATCAGGAAGTGGACACCCCCCCGCAGGTCAAGACCCAGATACATAGGCATTGCATGGAGTGTCTGCAGCCACTTCGGTGTATTAGGCAAGAGGTTGAACGCAATACTGTAGACTGGGTCTTCAGCATCGGTATTCAGGTTCTTTTCAAGTACTTCCTTCGCCTTGAACTGGGTTGCGGTATCTGCAAAGCGGACCTTGACGGTGGAATGCATCCCATCAGCCTCAAAATAGAGACCATCGGTCTGCAGGCTGTTGTCCTTCATCAGCCGCTCAACCTGATCCATCATCTGCGTATCAATCTTCACAGTAGATTTGACACTGCTGATCTGGATTGCAGGCGATTCACCGAAGAAGTTCGGTGCGGTGTATATCAACCCGAATACGATGGCAATCAGGATGACAATATATTTCCAGAGAGGGTAACGATTCATAATGTGATCAATCCAATGCTTTCACTTGGGCTGGAATCAGGCAGTCTGATCAGGCTTGCCAGCATCCTCTTTCTTGTCTTCAGTCTTGTCAGATTCCCGAGATGCTGGCGCCTCATCAACCTGTTCATCAGCATCAGTTTCTTCCGGTGCAGGATCATCCTTCAGCATCGCATCGATACTGCCCTTTGGCAGCATGGAAGCCACTGCGTTTTTCTGGATAATCATGGAACTGCCTTCATAAACTTCCAAGATCAGGAATGCTTCAGAAACACGGATAACCTTACCGATAATGCCACCGGTAGTCAGCACTTCATCGCCTGGTCCAAGAGCACTGATCATATCCTGCTGCTCTTTCTGTTTCTTTTTCTGAGGACGGATCATCAGGAAGTAAACCACGATGAACATCAAGGCGATAGGCCATAAGCTGGTGAGATTTTCCAATATTTCTCCTCACGATAACGCCGTATCCGTATAGGCGTTACTGATAAACTTGAAGTCTCCAAGACGGATTTTTTAAGATAACTTTGAATTCTAACACTATGCAATGATTTTTCACGCATTTTCATTGCATGAACCATCATTTTCGCAGAATAAGCAAAGAATCGGACGAAAAGCCCCCTGCTCTTCACATCAATGGATTCCAGCCCAATGAACAAACTTGCCCTCGTTTCGCTTCAATGCTAAATTTTGGTCACGGATAGATAAACCTGATATAGAAATGGCCACAGCAACACAACAGCAAAGAGCCCTGAAATTCGCAGAAGAATGGCTCTCCAGAGAAGGAGATGAAAAAAGCGAGACTCAGGCATTCTGGCTGGATCTGCTCCGTGATGTCTATGGTCGCAATGATGCTAGCCAGCTCATCAGATTCGAGAAACGTGTCAAAGACGAATCAACAGGAAAGCACAAAGGTTTCATTGATGCAAAAATCGACTCAACCCGCGTCCTGATTGAACAGAAGAAAGCTTCTGTCGATCTGACAAAAAAAGAACTGCAATCCGACGGGGCAATGCTGACCCCATATGAACAGGCTTTGCGTTACGACCATGATGCAGATGCTGACAACCATGCCTTGTTCATCATCACCTGCAATTTCAGAGAATTCCGCATCCATGACATGCGCAGGAAAACCGCAGCGGAACGGTTGACCCCTGAAATCATCAGGCTTGAAAACTTTCAGGATGAATACCATCGGCTCTCGTTCCTGACGGATACTACCGCAGCACAGGCAATCCACGAACAACAACTGTCCATACAGGCGGGAGCCTTGGTCGGCAAACTCTATAATGCCCTTCTAAATGGCTATCCCGAAGAAATCCGACAGGATGCAAAAGTCCTCAAAAGCCTAAATATCTTATGTGTCCGCCTTGTTTTCTGCTGTTATGCTGAAGATGCCTTGCTGTTTGGCACAAAAGGCAGCGAATTCCATGATGTCATCGAAAAATTTCGGGAATTAGGCGATGTATCAAACGCACTGGAAAGACTCTTCAGCGTATTGGATACACCAGAAAACGAACGGAAACTCAACAATAAAGTCCTGAACATTTTTCCGTATGTTTCAGGAGGACTGTTTTCTGACACCGACATCATCATGCCAGACATCAGCGAGGAAACCGCCAGTCTGCTTCTGGATGAAATGTCTGCCGGTTTCAACTGGTCATCCATCAGCCCAACCATCTTCGGTGCCATCTTCGAATCCACCCTGAACCCAGAGACACGTCGGAAAGGTGGGATGCACTATACCTCTGTCGAGAACATCCACAAGGTGATTGACCCATTGTTCCTGACAGGGTTGCGGAACGAACTCGAAGCAATCAAACAGATAACCGTCAAGAAAACCCAGATAAACCGTCTGCTTGCCTATCAGGAAAAACTGGCATCTCTCCGCTTTCTGGATCCCGCATGCGGGTCTGGAAACTTCCTGACGGAAACCTATCTCAGCCTAAGAAAACTTGAGAATGAAGTCATCCTGACCCTGAACAAAGGGCAGGGTATTTTTGGGTTCGATGACCAGAACTCCCCCATCAAGGTCGACATCAACCAATTCTTCGGTATCGAAATCAACGACTTTGCTGTATCGGTTGCCAAAACAGCCCTGTGGATTGCCGAAAGCCAGATGTTCCATGCCACACAAGCCATCGTCAATGAACACATGGAGTTTTTCCCACTGAAAAGCAATTCCAATATTGTCGAGGGAAATGCACTGACTTTAGATTGGAACGCAGTTGCATCAACAGGCACACTGTCCTACATCATGGGCAATCCTCCGTTTATCGGTGCACGCCTGATGGCAGAAACCCAGAAAGCAGAGTTACAGGAACTGTTTGGCACACGATGGAAAAACACTGGAAACCTTGATTATGTTTCCTGTTGGTTCAAGAAAGCTGTCGATACCATCCAGAACACTGAAATACGGTGCGCCTTTGTTGCGACAAATTCTTTATGTCAGGGAGAATCCGTTGCCATTCTCTGGAAGCCACTTTTTGAGATGGGCTGCCATATCGATTTCGCTTGGCGCACTTTCATCTGGGACAGTGAAGCGAATGAAAAGGCTCATGTACACTGTGTCATCATTGGTTTCAGTGTTGCCGAAACCAATGGCAGGAAAATCATTTTCATGGAAAATGGTAAAGCCGTTGACGCCAACACCATCAATGGCTATCTGGTTGATGGAGAACCAATATTCATTGAAAGCCGAACAAAACCCATCTGTGATGTACCAGCAATCGGTATTGGCAACAAACCCATTGATGATGGCAATTACCTATTCACCGATGAAGAAAAGACAGCTTTCCTCCAGAAAGAGCCTAAGGCGCAAAAATTTTTCCGGAACTGGTACGGTTCAGTTGAATTCATCAAGAAACGGCCCCGTCACTGCCTCTGGCTAGGGGAGGCTGATCCCATAGACCTGCTAGAGCTTCCAGAATGTCAGAAACGGATTCAGGCGGTCAGGGAATTCCGTTTGAACAGCAGGAGCGCCGGCACACGGAAAATTGCAGAGCGACCAAGAAATTTTCATGTAGAGAATATTCCTTCAGCGAATTACCTACTGATTCCAAGCGTTTCATCAGAAAACAGAAGATATGTGCCGATTGGGTTTATGGAGCCAACCAATCTGGCAAGCAATCTTGTACTTATCGTTCCCAATGCAACATTGTTTCACTTCGGGGTGCTGACATCATCTGTACACATGGCATGGATAAAAAACATAGCAGGCAGATTGAAAAGCGATTTCCGCTATTCAAAAGATATCGTCTATAACAACTTTCCATGGCCAGAACCAACGGAACAGCAACAGTTGCGGATTGAGAAAACCGCTCGGGCTATCCTTGATGAACGGGACAGTTACCCAACCGTCAGCTATGCTGATCTGTATGGCGAAAAACTCGACACCCTGTTTGATGAACTCCGTAAAGTCCATCAGGAAAACGACCACGCTGTCATGGATGCCTATGGTTTCTCACATGAGATGACAGAACAGGAAACTGTCGCCGAACTTATGAAGCTGTACAGCCAGAAGACACAACAGCACTGATTACAGGATTCCCCGCTGGCGGTCTCTGGAGAAACGGGCACGGAAGAGATTGAATTCACCCTTCTCGATCGCATCACGCATCTCGCCCATCAGTTCCAGATAGTAATGAAGATTATGGACTGTTGCCAGATGAATGCCCAGGGTCTCACGGATCCGGTCGAGATGATGCAGATAACCACGGGAGAAATGACGGCAGGTATAGCAGGTACAGGTTTCATCCAATGGTTTCTTGTCATTCTTGTAGCGGGCATTACGGATACGGACATCACCATAGCGGGTGAACAGATGACCGTTCCGTGCGTTGCGGGATGGCATCACACAGTCGAACATATCGATACCGTTTGCCACGCCCTCAACCAGATCCTCTGGCGTACCGACACCCATCAGGTAATGCGGTTTTTCAGGTGGCAGCATCGGGCCGACTTCCTGCATGATCTTGTACATCTCCTCTTTCGGCTCACCGACAGAAACCCCGCCGACTGCAATCCCATCAAAACCGATGTCCATCAGACCGGCAAGGGATTCCTCACGCAGGGATGGATACATCCCCCCTTGAACGATACCGAAGAGTGCATTGGGATTCTCATTACGGATGAACTCATCCTTGGAGCGTTTTGCCCAGCGCTGGGACAGGAGCATGGACGTTGCCGCCTCATCTTTAGTCGCAGGACGTCCATCGATGATATAAGGCGTGCATTCATCCAACTGCATCACGATGTCAGAATTCAGCGCATATTGAATCTGCATGGAAACCTCCGGTGAGAGAAACAGCTTGCTGCCATCCACTGGGGAAGAGAACTTAGCCCCCTCTTCTGTCAGCTTGCGCATCTCACCCAGAGAAAACACCTGAAAACCACCTGAGTCGGTCAGGATTGGCTTATCCCACCCAATGAACTCATGCAGACCACCGAACTGGCTCACGATATCTGTCCCTGGGCGCAGCCAGAGATGGAAGGTGTTGCCCAGAATAATCTGGGAATCAATGGCATTGAGGTCTGCAGGAGACATCGCCTTGACAGCACCATAAGTCCCAACTGGCATGAAAATCGGTGTTTCCACTGTGCCATGGTTCAGTTTCATCCGCCCTCTGCGGGCTTTCCCATCGGTTTTCAGCAGTTCAAATTCAAGCATCTTGCATCCTCAATGAATCAATCGGTGGAATCTGGTCGGTTGGTCAGGAACATGGCATCGCCATAGCTGAAAAAGCGGTATTTCTCAGCAATCGCATGGGCATAAGCCTTACGCATACGGTTATATCCCGCAAAAGCAGACACCAGCATCAACAGGGTGGATTTCGGCAGATGGAAATTGGTCACCATATGGCTGACCGTATGGAAGGTATATCCCGGCGTAATGAAGAGTCGGGTTTCACGGCTGCCAGTCACCAGCTCCCCTGTCTGGGATGCGGATTCCAATGCCCGCAGACTGGTCGTGCCTACCGCCACCACTTTCTTGCCAGCTGCCTTAGCTGCTCTTACCGCTTCAACAGTTTCCTCTGGAATCGTGTACCACTCGGAATGCATCTCATGTTCCGCAAGGTTCTCATTGCGCACAGGTTGGAAAGTACCCGCCCCCACATGCAGGGTCAGCCATGCCTTCTTCACGCCTTTCTTATCGAGCGCTTCCATCATCGCATCATCAAAATGCAGGCCAGCAGTTGGCGCGGCAACAGCACCCAGTTCTTTTGCAAACACCGTCTGGTAGCGGGTCTCATCGTATTCATCAGCCGCACGTTCGATATAAGGTGGCAATGGCAGATGACCATGAGACTCCAGCACCTCAAAGACATTCTGTGGGAAACGCAGGATATAGAATTCCCCCTCACGCCCCTCAACGGTCAGTGGAACAATATCATCGATCAAGACAGTACTGCCTGCCTTGGGGGACTTGGATGCACGGATCTGAGCCAGTGCCTTGTCTTCACCCAACACACGCTCGACCATGATTTCGATTTTGCCGCCCGTTGCCTTGGATCCGTAGAAACGGGCTTTCAGCACCTTGGTGTTGTTGAACACCAGCAGGTCGCCCTCTTCCAGACAATCCAGCAGATGGTCAAAATGGGAATCGGTAACCTGCTGTTCACCGA
Organism: uncultured Oxalobacter sp.; assembly: GCA_964534155.1. Lineage (GTDB taxonomy): Bacteria > Pseudomonadota > Gammaproteobacteria > Burkholderiales > Burkholderiaceae_D > Oxalobacter. Next base: position 9,999 of record CAZHQM010000007.1, on the reverse strand, counting down.
CAACCAACAGGCGCGAAGCGCTGCGCTGGGTCAATGGTGCCTGGGCAATCAGTTCCTGAGGCAAATCAAAATCAAAATCGGAAAGTGTGTACATCGCTTGTTAGGGGAAACTTCTTCGAATAACCTGCAAGTATAACTTATCCCACATATTCACCCCATCATATAAATCAATACGTTCCCAAAAAATGCCTGATAATATGGGTTATGGACAAGTTTGAGAAACTGGGCATCAAATCGGCAATGGACTGCATCCTGCATCTGCCGATGCGCTATGAAGATGAAACACAGGTAACGGATATTGCCGAAGCCTGCCAGTACCGCTCAGGCACTGTCCAGATTGAAGGGATTGTCCGCAGTACCGAAGTCCAGTATCACCCCAGAAAACAGCTGCTGGTGACTGTTGAGGACAACACAGGGGAACTGACACTCCGCTTCATCCATTTCTACGGCAGTCAGGTCAAGCAGTTTGCAGAAGGCAAGCGGGTGCGTGCACGGGGTGAGCTCCGAGGCGGCTTCATCGGTGCAGAAATCATCCATCCGACCTACAAGATGGTCACCGAATCCACACCCCTGCCAACTTCCCTGACCCCAGTCTATCCATCCAGTGCAGGCATCTCACAGACTGTTCTGCGCAAACGCATCGATGCAGCGCTGAAAAATGAGCCGCTGACAGACACCCTGCCTGCATCGCTGCTCTCTGAACTGCATCTGCCAGCCTTTGGGCGCTCTGTCCAGTTCCTGCATCATCCTGCGACAGATGCCGACAGCAACGCCCTGTCTGAACGCACCCATCCAGCATGGCAACGCATCAAATTTGATGAGCTGCTCGCCCAACAGCTTTCCATGCGGCGGTCACGGATGGCAAGACGGCAACAGAAAGCCCATGCCTTCAAACAGCCCAGTGAGAACACCAGCCGTTTTATGGCACAACTGCCATTCCAGCTGACCCGGGCACAGCAACAGGTCTTGGATGAAATCCGTCATGACCTGATGAGCGATTACCCGATGCAGCGCCTGCTCCAAGGCGATGTCGGTAGCGGCAAGACTGTTGTCTCGGCTTTAGCTGCCCTTCAGGCAATCGACAATGGTTACCAAGCTGCCCTGATGGCACCGACCGAAATCCTGGCTGAACAGCATTACCACCGCATTGCAGAATGGCTCGAGCCAATCGGCATCCATGTTGTCTGGCTGAACGGCAACATGAAAAAGAAAGAGCGCACCCCGATTCTTGAGGCAATCGCATCCGGTGAAGCGCAGCTTGTTGTCGGTACCCACGCCCTGATCCAAGACACCGTATCATTCGCAGACCTTGGGTTGGTGATTGTCGATGAACAGCACCGCTTTGGTGTTGGACAACGCCTGTTGCTCCGCAACAAAGGCAGCAATGATTCCGTATTGCCCCATCAGCTGATGATGAGTGCGACCCCGATTCCACGCACACTGGCGATGACTTTCTATGCCGATCTGGATGTCTCTGTGATTGGCGAACTGCCGCCTGGGCGCACCCCCGTGCTGACCCGCCTGATTGACGATGAGCGCCGTGATGAGGTCATCGGCCGTATCCATGCCGCCGCACAGCAGGGACGACAGGTTTACTGGGTCTGCCCACTGATTGAAGAATCTGAGGTACTCGACCTGCAGAATGCTGTTGAGACCTATGAACTGCTGTCTGAGGCACTCACTGGCCTGAATGTCGGACTTGTCCATGGCAGGATGAAACCTGCTGAAAAACAGGCAGTCATGGCGGCATTCCAGCGCAACGAGATTCAGGTACTGGTCGCCACCACGGTGATTGAGGTCGGTGTGGATGTGCCGAATGCCTCATTGATGATTATTGAACATGCAGAGCGGTTTGGTCTCTCTCAGCTCCATCAGCTTCGTGGCAGGGTTGGCAGAGGCAGTGCAGCCAGCGTCTGTCTCCTGCTTTACCAGAAACCACTCGGACAGGTGGCTCGGCAACGGCTCCGCATCATGCGGGAAACCAATGATGGCTTTGAGATTGCACGGCAGGATCTTGAGATCCGCGGTCCTGGGGAATTCCTTGGTGCGCGCCAGTCAGGACAGCAGATGCTCCGATTCGCCGACCTTGAACAGGACAATCATCTGATTGAGATGGCAGCAGAGACTGCACGCAGGTTGCTGCATGGACAGATTCCCGACTCTGAACAGATCATCAATGCCCATCTCGACCGATGGCTGAGCAACCGGGAGGATTTCCTGAATGTCTGACAACAGGACACCCGCCATCCAGCAGAAAACACCATCCCGCCTTGCGCTCTACTGCAGGCTGATCCGGCTGGATAAACCCATCGGCACATTGCTGCTGCTCTGGCCAACGCTAGGTGCACTCTGGATGGCATCCAAGGGCATTCCTACCATCCTGCATCTGGTCATCTTCACACTCGGCACTTTCCTGATGCGCTCCGCTGGCTGTGCCATCAATGACTATCTGGACCGTGATGTGGATGGTAAGGTCAAACGCACTGAAGACCGTGTATTGGCAAGCGGCCTGCTTGCACCGAAAGAAGCACTCTGGGTCACGGCAGTTCTCGCATTCATTGCTTTCCTGTTGGTATTGCCCCTGAACCGCCTGACCATCGGACTATCGATTATTGCCGCTTTCATCGCTGCGGTATATCCGCTGTTCAAACGGTTTTTCCCGATTCCACAGGCATGGCTTGGTCTGGCGTTTGGCTTTGGCATCCCGATGGCATATGCCGCTGTCCTGAACACTATCCCTGTCAATGCATGGCTGCTGCTCGCCGCCAATGTATTCTGGACTGTTGCCTACGATACCGAATATGCGATGGTTGACCGGGATGATGACCTGAAACTTGGCCTGCATACTTCTGCCATCACCTTCGGGCGTTTTGATGTCATGGCAGTCATGGTCTGTTATCTGCTGATGCTTGTTCTCACCCTGATCACCGGTTGGCAGGCAGGTCTGGGCAAATGGGCATTTGCAGGCTGGCTCAGTGCCATTGCCTGTGTCATCCATCATTTATACCTGATACGGCACCGTGACCGAGAGAGCTGTTTCAGGGCTTTCACCCACAACAACTGGCTGGGATTTTCCCTGTTTATCGGGATTGTATTGGACTGTGCTCTAGGTTAATATGGACACGTTATTCAGGTCGCTGAATAGCATGGACAGCTAATGGCTTTTTCAACAGCGGCCCATCTGAAAGTTGTATCTTCAACACTTTTAAGAGGAAGATTGAATCATGGAAATTCTCGAAAACCCAGGTCAGGCAAAAGACGGCATCATCGGTGGCCTGAAATCCATCATCACCAATGCCGAAGGTACCCTCGCTGACGCATGTGACAACGGCGCTCTCCAGGCTGCAAAACAGAAACTGGAAGACGCAATCACCGAAGCAAAATTCATGCTGAACCAGGCTCAGGAAGTTGTTGTTGACAAGGCAAAGGCATGCGCAGTCAAGACTGTTGAATATGCCAAGGAAAACCCTGTCAAGACTGCAGGTATCATCGCTGGTATCGGCGCAATTGCAGGTTTCCTCATTGCACGTGCAATCTACAAGAAAGACTGATTCAGATACCTATGGCATTGACTGACAATATTGCCAAGATGGCAAGCACCGTGCTTGCCATCGCAAAATGCCGGGCAGAACTCGCCGCTCTGGAGTTTGAAGACGAATGGAAACGTCTTCTGGGCTATTTCGTCTTCTCACTGGCGGCATTCTTCTGCCTGTTCTTCGGCGTGCTCATGGTGGCAATCCTCGTCATTGTCCTCTGCTGGGATACCTGTCGGATTCCAGCCATCATCGGTGTTGCCGCATTCTTCCTGATTGCCGGCGTCATCATTGCCATGAGTGTCAAACGCAGTATCAACAACAAGCCAAGAATGCTTGACTTGACCCGACAGGAATTCGCCCGTGACATCGCACGGCTGAAAGCCTCCAACTCAACTGAACCACAGGAACAGGAGAACTGATATGGCTGATGCAGCGTCAAGAGAAGCACGGAAAAAAGAACTGCTTGTTGAAAGCAACCTGCTCAGGGAAAAACTCGCAGTCGAAGTACTGACTGTCATCCATACCCCAAACACCATCACCAAAGGCATCAAGGTCTTCCAGAAAATCCGTGCCATCGGTATCAAGCCATTCCTGATCGGTGGCGGCTTGATTGCCCTGCTTCTGCTCAAGCCATGGCGGCTGTTTTCTGGCAAGCAGGCTGAAGAAACTAAAGCCGGTCTGTTCTCAACCGTGATGAAATATGCGGGTTATATCCTGCCTGTCGTCCGGTTTGTCATGTCTGCAGTCACTCCTGCCGCCGTTGTATCACCATTCTCTGGCATCGGATCATTCCTCATCCAGAAAATCGGTGGCCTGTTCTCAAAATCCAGCAAATGATTGGTAGGCAATAGAATGCCTTGTCATGATATTTTTGGTATCATGTATAACGATTCAAAAGCAAGAGACTACCGCTGAAGATTCATAGGCAAGAGACTACCGCCGAAACTCCCCTTATCTTTACAACTGACATTGCATCTTCCGATGCATTTTGTCTGTTGCTGTTTAATTGAGAAATAATTATGGCAATTCAAGCTACTGAAGAATTTATCGAATGCTGGCAGGCGGCCGGCTCATGGATCCAGAGACAGGCTGGTGAAAATGACATTGCATGGATGCGTGCAAGTCTGGACACCCCTCTCATGGAGCATCTCTCTTTCCGTCTGGGCAACCAGCTCTTCTTTATCCGCGTTGTAGATGCAGATGAACTGATTGAATCCCCTGGCACCCAGGAAGACCTGATGACCATCGCAGAAGCATGCAAAGGTCATGCATGCCTCATGCCAATGCAGTTCAACTTCGGCACATGGCGTCCTACCAACAAAGGCTGGGGCCTGATTTCCGCAAAAGACGGCTCTGCAGTCAACCCACCTGATCTGGTCACCGATGAAAAGATTGAAATGACCGACTGGGAACTGCACGACTTCGCTATCCAGGCTGCGAAAATGCACCTGATGCAGGAAGGCGAAACCGTTCTTGCTGCACACAGCAACCCTAATGTCCAGCCATGCATCTGGCTCAACAATGAACAGGGTGGCGCACAGTGGGTTGTCGTTCAGGCTGTCCGCTGGCCTGAAGAAGCCAAGATTCCTGCAAACATCAAGGAAATCGAAGCCGCTTACAAGAACCGCTCTGCAGTCGGCAACTTTGCGTATGTCCTGTTTGCAAACGAAGCACACGACTTCAACAAGCCGCTGGCTGAAGGTGAAAAACCACTGCCAATCTACCGTGGCGACAAGGTCAACATCAGCTGGTCTGGTCTCTGTGACATCAACGAATAACTGGAGAAAATAAAATGAGTGAAGTTTCTAAAATGCGTGCCATGATCACCAAATATGGCCAGTTCAAGGGCATTTATGTGATTGACATGTTCTATCAGGGCAAGATTCCTTATGCAGTCTTCGAATGGGCAGAAGATTCCACTGCGGAAGACCTGAAACCAAAATACAAAGTCCGTCTTGATCCACGTGCGATTGATGAACTGCCAGCACCAACCCCTCAGCTGAGATACCAGTACAAACTGTCTATTGACGATCCTCGTCCAGACGAAGTCTGATTCTCATCCAAGCAGATACGCAAATGCCACAGCACCTTTATGGTCTGTGGCATTTGGTGTTTCTGGAGTACCGAACCAGCTGTTACAGATAAGCCTCCTTGTTCATGGCAACCTCAGCAATCCCTGCCAGGGCGTCATCCGCCTTGCCAAGTGATGATGCCAGAATCGGGGTTCCCGGCAAAAGCTGTGCAGCAGGCGCACTTGTCTGGATATCCTGCTCGCTTTCCCCCATGTTGCTGATTTCATGGGTTGCGACTGGAATGATGGTCCTGCCCGTAAAATCGAGACTCTCAAGGAAAGTCCGCACCACCATCGGCACAGTCCCGTGCCAGATTGGATAGGCAAGGATAACCGTATCGTATCCACTGATGTCTGGCAGATTCCCTTTCACAGGCGGTCTGGCATTGGATTCTTTCTCAGCCTTCGCCTCTTCCCCCATCCTGTCTGCATTATCCGTATAGGTCCTGCCAGAATAAATGCGGTAAACCTCTGCCCCAGTCAGTGCCTGCAGACGGTCAACCACCTGTTCAGTGGCTCCTTTTCTCGACAGTCCTGCCTCGCCATCGATACCTACCGTTTTCGGGCGGGAAAAGTAAGCAATCAGAATCCTGCTCAATGCGTTCTCCTTGAATCTTGATAACTGACCGACATTATCCATGGAGTCGCCCATATCGAAAAGCATTGTCTGCAATCATTCAGCGAATGTCTCACAAGATTCATCAAAATGCAGTTTTATTGCCCATGATGCCAAGTATCTCCACTGTCAGACTGGAAAGAGTCGGGATGTTCAGGCAAGATACGCATTACGCTGAACTGCACCTTTTAAAGAGGATGGAATGAAAAAACTCGCGCTTGTTGTGGCATCTGTTGCTGTTGCCTGCACTCTGACTGGTTGTCTGAAGAAAGAACAGGAACAGACTGATATCAAAAACGTAAAAATCGTTGTCCCTGCCCTTTCTGTAAAAATCAGGGAAACGGACAAATATGTCATTTACGGTCTGGAACGCATGAACGTAACCGATGGCAAGTCAGGCAAGGGCGCCATCATCAAGGCGATGAAAAATGAAAACCTCATTGAGTTCCAGCGGGTCACGACAAACTGTGCGGCTGTTCCAACTTTCACCGTTCTGGAAGAACGCGCCACCCAGAAAAACGGCACAGAGCTGGAAGGCAGATTCCAGTGGAAACCCGTTGAGGGCAAAAAGACTTTCGGCACCGCAGAAAACAAGCCTGAATCTGACTGGCTTTGCCTGAAATGGAAAGCCCCTAAAGACCAGGAATAATCTTCAGGTATCAGGCTTTCTTGGAATAGTCTCTGGCACCAAAGATCGCCGTACCGATCCGGACGATGGTGGCACCTTCCTCAATGGCAGGTGCCATATCAGCGGACATCCCCATTGACAGGGTATCCACATCAAAACCGTTTTCCTTGAGCTGGTTGAACAGCGCCTTCATCGCCTTGAATGGCTCACGCTGTTTAACAGGATCATCCTCAGGCTCAGGAATTGCCATCAATCCCCGCAACTTCACATGTGGGTAAGCACTTACTGCCTTTGCAAGCCCCAGAACTTCATCTGGCTTGACTCCACTTTTGCTTTCCTCTCCACTGATATTGACCTGCAGGCAGATATTGATAGGCGGCATCCCTGCAGGACGCTGGTCGGAAAGCCGCTTGGCAATCCGTTCACGGTCGACCGCATGCACCCAATCGAAATGCTCGGCAATCGGGCGGGTCTTGTTGCTCTGGACAGGACCGATGAAATGCCATTCCAGATCCAGGTCAGGACGCTGCTCGCGGATTGTCCTGATTTTCTCCACACCTTCCTGCTCATAGTTCTCACCGAAAGCACGTTGCCCTGCCGCTGCCGCCTCAAGCACAGCACTTGCAGGCTTTGTCTTTGAAACCGCCAGCAGCTGCACATCCCCGTTTCGGTCGCACTGTGCGGCAGTCTGCTCAATCTGCTGTTGGATACTCTTCAAAGAATCGGTAATGGAAGACATGATTTCACCCAGAATAACAATGAGATGACAATTATAAGACGCTGAGAGACTGCATCATAGCAAGATGCCCCGATATGCCGTATGATGTGCTGATGTTTCTGAAAGTCTAAGGAGAGCCCCTGACATGACCATGTTACTCTGGATTGGCGTCATCATTATTGTTGTCGCTGCCGTTGTGAAGAAATTCAAGGAAAACAGCAATACCATTGTTTTCCATAATGGCATGGATCCAAACGACCCTCAGAATCAGGATCCCAACAATCCTTTCAAGAATGGTTTCCCGCCATTCGGCAATTTCCCGAACGGCTTTCCACAGGGAAAACCGGGCAATGCAGATGAACAGATGGTCTGCTGTGAGCAATGCCATGTCTATATTCCGGTCTCACAGTCCCAGATCCGCGCAGGTCATGTTTTCTGCAGCCATGCCCATGCAAACGCATGGTTCTCTGCTGACCACACCAACGACGACAAGGCTTAACAACGATGATCTTTACAATCGACGAAGCGGGCTGGTGTCCACAGGCAAAGCAGATGCTTTCGCCTAACCATAACGAACGCCCTGAAGGACAGCCTGTCGAGCTTCTGATCATCCACAACATCACCCTGCCACCGGGAGAATTCGGCGGCCCCTACATTGCGGACATGTTCCTAAACCGACTGGACTGCGACCTGCATCCATTCTTCGACCAGCTCCGCGACCTGCATGTCTCTTCGCATTTCTTCATCAGACGGACAGGTGAACTGGTACAGTTTGTCCCGACTGAAAAACGGGCATGGCATGCTGGTGTCTCGAACTTCAAGGGACGTGAAGTCTGCAATGATTTTTCTATCGGAATTGAGGTGGAAGGCACCGACTTTGTGCCTTTTGAACCTGCGCAGTACGACACACTGGTTGCCCTGACCAAGGCACTCTCACTCCGCTATCCGCAGATGAAGACCGTGACCGGTCATGAACATGTTGCCCCTGGCAGAAAGACAGATCCCGGTCCTTTCTTTGATTGGGAAGACTATCAGGACAGGCTGAAGGACCAGCAGGTTGCCTTGGAACAGTGGTACGGCAACAGCGATACCACGGTCGTCTGATTATTTTTCCCTGATCTTCGCCTCAAGCGACTCAAGACTGTAACCGCTGTCGGCAATCTCAATCAGTTTCTTCTTGCCTGATGTGCCATGGGTGATGGTAATCTGTTTTTTCGGCACTTTCAGTTTCTTGGAAAGATAGGCAATCAATGCCTCATTCGCCTTGCCATCAATCGGCTGCGCCTGCAGACGGATACGCAGGGCATCCCCTGTATCATCCGCAATTTCTGATTTCTTGGCATTCGGAGCGGCCTGAACCGCAATCCTGAAGCCGTTTTTAGTCTCTGATAACCAAGCCGCCGTCATAATATTACCGCTAACAGTCGAAAAGCCAATCTTAATCCAAGCTGGAGCAGGATAAACACCACCATCGGTGAAAAATCAAAAGCGCCCAATGTCGGCAGTACCCTGCGCACAGGATTCAGCAGGGGTTCAGTCATCGCCCTGACGAAAAACGCAAAGGGAGAATACGGATTCACCCAGCTGAGAATCATCTCGATGAACAGCAGACCGATGAAACCATAGAATACCCAGTAAATCAGCGTCGTCAGGGTCAGATAGGTCAGAATCCGTGCATTGACCGCACCATACAGCTGCGCCTCGATACCCGCCTTTGCCAGTGCAATCAGGATGCCACCCAACAACGCTGCCCAAGCTGTTCTCCGTCTGCCGGGAAACACCTTACTGACTGGCATCACAAACCACGTCGTCATCTTCACCAGAATGCTGGCAAGATTCAGCGGAACGGTCGCCTGATAGAGCTGAGCCCAGAAGCTCAGCAGGAATGCCCCACCAATCACGGTAGGCACAACCAGCAGGCAGACGCTTATCAGGGTATAAAGCAATACTTACTCCTAGTGCTTCAAAAATCTTGGATGACTCAATGATATTTGAGATTCCCCAAAAAATAAACGCCCGACCTGCCAGATTGTGCTCAGGTTATTTCCTGAAGAACTTCTTATAACGCCTCAGCAGTTTTGCCTTGATCTCGAATGGTTCTACACCGGGTTCCACGCAATAGGCATGATACTGATCAGATTCATGAAGTGGGACCATGATTGAATCTCCCCAGCCAGAGTAATACTCCCTTCTTGCCTTGAAGATCCGGTCAGTGAACTCAGATTTATAGATGACATAACCCTTTGTCCGTTTAAGCACCATGATTTTATGGCGCTCCATGAAACCACATCCTCCATGAAGTTCCTCACCACCATAAATGCCGTTTTTCTTGAATCGATAAATCATTTTCTTTCTCCTTTGTTTCAATGTTGATCATTTTCCCCTGAACACTGCACATTCATGGAATGCTTCCAGTGTGATTGGGGAATT
>CAZHQM010000006.1:0-26745 GCA_964534155.1 uncultured Oxalobacter sp. | reverse complement strand
TCCGCTGGTATGAGATACAGCTTCTAAGCAAGAGGTTTTTCCCTTATCCTCGAAAGAGCTCATCCCTTGCGGGATGGGCTCTTTTTTGGTTGCTCCAGAAACGCAAAAAGCACACCCTGTGATGTGCTTTTCAACGTTCAGAAACGGATGTGTCTAATCAGGCAGCCATTGCTTTCAGAGCAGCTGCCAGACGGCTTTTATGACGGGCTGCCTTGTTCTTGTGGATGCGCTTCTTGTCAGCGATCTTATCAATAACGGATACTGCTTTCTGGAATACAGTAGTTGCAGCTTCTTTATCACCAGCAGCAATAGCTTTCTTAGCGGACTTGATTGCGGTACGCAATGCGGAACGCTGGCTGGCATTGTGTGCATTCTGTTTAACTGCCTGACGAGCACGTTTACGTGCCTGTGCTGAATTTGCCATATATCTTCCTAAATACCTGTTGATTGCATGCTGCCGGAATCATTCCGCAACACATAAAAATTCGTTAGCCTTTAATTCTAAGGGATAGCTTCGAATCTGACAATGTTTATCTGATGGTTATGGCATCAAAAAAACATTTTTAGTCATATCTGTCACACTTCAATGATTTTCTTCAGGAAAATCATTAGCTGTTCCTATCTGGGATTAACCGTATCTATCAACTCTGGCGCCGGTCAAGGAATGCCCGGGCAACAGTGCCGATGTCCACATACTCGAGTTCTGCCCCGACCGGAACACCTCTTGCCAGGCGGGTGACAGCGATGCCACGCGCCTTGAGCATCTCGGCGATGTAATGGGCAGTCGCCTCACCTTCGTTATTGAAGCTGGTCGCCAGAATGACTTCTTTCACCAGTCCATCGGTTGCCCGCCTGATGAGTCTGTCGAAGGCGATCTCTTTCGGACCGACACCATTCAAAGGCGAAAGACTGCCCATGAGGACGAAGTAATAGCCATTGAATGTCATGGTCTGTTCGATGACCATCTGGTCTGCTGGGGTTTCTGTGACACAGAGCAGGGATGGATCGCGCTTCCTGTCACGGCAGGTCTCGCAGATCTCGTCCTCGGTGAAGGTGTTGCAGCAGAGACAATGCCGGACATTGGAGACCGCATTGGAGAGTGCATCGCTGAGCTGCTTTGCGCCCTCACGGTCATGCTGGAGCAGATGCCATGCGATACGCTGTGCCGACTTCGGCCCGACGCCAGGCAGGCGCCGGAACGCCTGCACCAGCATCTGGAGTGATGATAAGGGTTTCACAGGGCCTCAATCAGAAAGGCATCTTCATGCCTGGAGGCATTGGGAATCCACCGGTGATGCGTTCCATTTTTTCCTTGGCGGTAGCTTCTGCCTTGCGGAGACCATCGTTGAATGCCGCGGTCAGCAGGTCTTCGAGCATTTCCTTGTCGTCTTCCATCAGGGATGGATCGATGGAGACCATGGAGACGCTGTGCTTGCAGTTCATACGGACCTTGACGATACCGGCACCGGATTCGCCTTCAACGAAGGTCTGCGCCAGTTCTTCCTGCATTTTTTCCATGTTGCGCTGCATTGCCTGAGCCTGTTTCATCAGGCCTGCCAACTGATTTTTCATTATATGTTCCTGTCTTAAAGAGGTTTAATGGATCCTTCCACAATCTTTGCGCCGAATTCCGATGCAAGATTCTGGATGTATGGGTCGTTTTCAAATGATTCTTCTACCTGTCTCTGCCGGGCTTCTGCAGCTTCTCGGACATCGCGGCTGGCGGTTTTCTCAACCTGACCGATGGCTGTTCTGACCTTGACCTGACAGCCAAAGTAGCCTGAGAGGCATTCGCTGAGTTTGGCAACGGTGTTCGGTGCGCAGAGTGTCGATACCGGTGACTGCAGGACAAATTCTGCAGTGCCATCACCGATGGTCCTGCTGACCAGTTCAGTCTGGTATGCAAGCTGCTGGACGAGTCCCCGCAGTGGGAGCCGCTGCGCCAGCGATGGCCAGTCACCGTTCCATTGGGTGATGTCTTCCTGCGCTGGTGTCCTGGATACTGCTCTTTTCTGCACGGACGGTGCTTTCGGTGCAACCGCAGATGCAGGTGGTGTTACTGCCTGCTCGGGGAGTGGCTGTGCCGCAGGCTGCGCTGTCTGGACCGGCACTTCTGGCTGCATGGCGACCGGCTGTGCCACAGGCTGAGTCACTGGTGGCACGGGTGGTGGCGCTGGGCGCCTGACGGGTTCTGCCATCTGCACAGGTTTCGGCTGTGGCGCTGGCGCTTTGACCGGTGCAGGTTTCCTGACAGGTGTGGATTGCTGGGCAGGGATATTGCCTGATGCTTCTGCAGGTGCAAATGCGAGCATCCGCAGCAGTGTCATGGTGAAGCCGGCATATTCGTCTGGTGCCAGTCCGATTTCATGGAGACCATGGATGGCAATCTGGTAATAGAGCTGGATTTCTTCTGGCGAGAAGGACTGGGCAAATGCCTGCAGGTCTTCTGACTGCGCCATGTCGTCTGGACGATAATCAGGTACACACTGGATCATGGCGATACGGCTGAACTGTGTCGCCATATCCTGCAGGGCTGCACTGTATGAGAGCCCTCTGGATGCCATTTCATCCGCAATCGCCAGCATGCCTGCACCATCACGCTGCTGGAGGCAGGAAATCAGGCGGACCAGATAGGTCTGGTCAAGTGCGCCGAGCATATCCTGCACGGCATCGGCAGTGACATTGCCTGCCGTGTAGGCGATTGCCTGATCGGTGAGCGAGAGGGCATCACGCATGGAGCCCTGTGCGCCACGGGCAAGCTGACGGAGTGCAGGCTGTTCATAACCGATGGTTTCCGCTTCCAGAATCTGTGAGAGATGGGAAACGATGGCATCCTGTGGCATCTGCTTGAGGTTGAACTGGAGACAGCGGGACAGGACTGTGACCGGGATTTTCTGCGGGTCGGTCGTCGCCAGGATGAACTTGACGTATTCCGGTGGCTCTTCCAATGTCTTGAGCATGGCATTGAATGCCTGATTGGAGAGCATATGGACTTCGTCGATCATGTAAACCTTGTAGCGGGCGGCTGTCGGGGCATAGATCGCCTGTTCGAGCAGCTGCTGCATGTCGCTGACCCCTCGGTTTGATGCTGCATCGAGCTCGATGTAGTCCACAAAGCGGTCTGCATCGATGGCACGGCATGCCTCGCATTCACCACAAGGGTCTGCGGTGACACCTTTCTCGCAGTTGAGGCATTTCGCAAGGATTCTGGACAGGGTTGTCTTGCCGACACCGCGGGTGCCCGTGAACAGGTAGGCATGGTGCAGGCGGCCACTCTCAAGGGCATGGGTCAACGCACGGACAACGTGCTCCTGCCCGACAAGGTCCTGAAAACGCTTGGGGCGGTATTTTCTGGCAAGTACAAGATAAGTCATTCGGAAATTGTACATGATTGCCATGCATTCGGTAACAGAAGCGATGCAATCGGGGGGGAATGCGAGAGGGATTTCCAGAAACGGCAAAGCGAGCCTTGACTGCGGCACTCACGGAGATTGGCTGTGGCTGCTTCGTTCCCGACCTGACCAGATTCACCATTCCGCAATGCGCAGGGGCCCGCTGACGTGCATTGTACAGCAAAGCGGGGTTTTCGCAAGCAGATACGGATTTTTCGGTCAGAGTTTCAGGGTTTCCCAGATTCTGTCGATTTTCGCCGACACTTCGGCATCCATGACGATTTTCCTTCCCCACTGGCGGGAGGTTTCTTCTGCCCATTTGTTGGTTGCGTCAATGCCCATCTTGCTGCCCAGACCGCTGACCGGCGAGGCGAAGTCGAGATAGTCAATCGGGGTGTTCTCGACCATGACGGTGTCTCTGGCAGGATCGACTCGTGTCGAGATCGCCCAGAGGACATCCTCATTGCTGCGGATGTCGATGTCTTCATCCACCACGACAATGAATTTGGTGTACAGGAACTGGCGCAGGAAACTCCAGACCCCGAACATGACGCGCTTGGCATGCCCTGGGTAGGCTTTGCGGAGCTTGACGACAGCCATGCGGTAACTGCAGGTTTCAGCTGGCAGGTAAAAGTCGATGATTTCCGGAAACTGTTTCTGGAGCAGGGGCACAAAGACCTCGTTCAGGGCAATCCCCAGCATGGAGGGTTCATCAGGTGGACGCCCTGTATAGGTGGAGAGGTAGATGGGGTCCTGACGCATGGTGATGCGGTTGATGGTCAGGACAGGGAACCATTCCTGTTCATTGTAATATCCGGTATGGTCACCAAAAGGACCTTCCAGCGCATGTTCATAACCACTTGGATGGGTGTCATCTGGGTTGATGGTGCCTTCAAGGACAATCTCTGCCCGGGATGGCACATGCAGTCCACCTGCAAGGGTTTCTGTGAGTTCTGTGCGGGCACCACGGAGCAGCCCTGCAAACTGGTATTCAGAGATTTCATCGGGTATCGGCATGACTGCCGCGAGGAGTGTGGCTGGATCTGCCCCAATGACGACAGCGACCGGGAAAGGTTTGCCCGGGTTCGCCAGACGGTGGTCCCTGAAGTCCTGCGCCCCGCCACGATGAGGCAGCCAGCGCATGATGACCTTATTGCGGTCGATGACCTGCTGGCGGTAGATACCGAGGTTCTGGCGCTGCTTGGCTGGACCTTTTGTGACAACAAGCCCCCAGGTGATGAGCGGACCTGCATCTTCCGGCCAGCATTTCTGTACCGGCAGGGCAGAGAGATCGACATCCTTACCTTCCAACACCACCTGCTGGCAGACGCCCTGTCTGGCAATCTGTGGTTTCATGTGCCAGAGTGACTTGAGCACCGGTATCATCGAAAAGAGGTCTGACATTTTCTCAGGCTGCTTGGGCTCTTTGAGTGCCGCAAGGAATTCACCCATCCTGCGGAGATCAGCCAATGATTCCCCGCCCATCGCCATGGCGATACGGTGGACGTTGCCGAAGAGGTTGGTCATGACTGGCATGCCATATCCTGTTGGCTGGGTGAACATGAGGGCAGGACCATTGCTTTCGAGTACACGCCTGGAGACCTCGGTCATCTCAAGATCAGGCGATACCGGCGCATTGATTTCCCTGAGCTCGCCAACTGTCTTCAGTTTGTCAGCAAAGCCCCTCAAATCTAGATATGTCATGTTTTCTGTCTCTTTTAAGCCACACTGCCATTTCAAGGGAATATGCCCTCAAAGTGTTGATTTTAATATTTTTTGTTCCGCTGTCATTATAATTCGCGGCGATGCGGTGCGATACCGAAAGCGCCGATATATTTGACCGAATATAAAAGTCTTACTTAGAATGCACTCACCGATAGGATAGCAGTATCTTTCCGTTCATTTTTTTCAACATTTATACTGATTTGTCTGCCCGGATTCTTCTGTAAAAACAGCAGGATGGGCATTGACACCCTGGATTGATCCTCTCAGCAGCAACAGCTGCGGCATCTGAACCGCCATCAAGATTTTCCAGTCTGAACGGAATCCCTTAATGAACAACCATCAGTTGCAGGTTCCTGTTGGTGTATTGCAACTGACCTCTAGGAGTTTTTGTGTTTAACCGATTTACCAATGGCATCAAGTCCAGGTCTTCTGTTGCCCTGCGGACCAAGATCATCTGGCTGTGCGCCGTTCTGGCATCTGTGGCAGGCATCCTGATGGTTGCGCCAATCCGCGATGCCTCCAAGAACGATACTTCCATCATTTCTCAGGCTCAGGCAAATGAGGCCTCTCCTCAAGCTGTCAAGGCGACTGCTGAAAACCCTGCTGCCAGTGTCACTCCAATGACCGACGAAGATGCTTCCTTCTCTCTGGCAAGCGTCCGCGAACAGAAGCGCCTGTCGGACTGGATTGCAAAGAATTACCGGGTCAATCCCAACAATTCTGAACTGTATGTACGGACTGCCTATAAAACAGCTTCTGAACTGGGTCTGGACCCTCATCTGATCCTGGCAATCATGGCGGTTGAATCCCGCTATCAGCCAAATGCACGTGGCGCAGGCAACGCAACAGGCCTGATGCAGGTTGTGACCCATGTCCACGCACGCCGTTTCGCACCTTATGGTGGCGTACAGAATGCGACCGACCCTGTCGCCAACATCAAGGTCGGCTCCCAGATCCTGAAGGACCTGATCAAACTGAAAGGCGGCTCTCTCCAACGCGCAGTCAGCGCCTACGCCGGTGGCAATGGCGGCTACAATTCCAAGGTCATGGTCCAGTACCGCCGCATCAAGGCTGCCGTTGGCAGCGATGTGGATGCTTTTGCAAAACCGGCAAAGACCAGTTCCACCCAGACAGGCTGATTCCAGTCAGATACTCATCGGGTCAACTTCGATTGACCACTTCACCCGCGTCTTCTGTGCTTTCAGCTGGGGAATCCATGCTGAGAGCACAGACTGAAGCATCGGCCGAGATGCCGATTCCACCAACAGCTGCGCCCGCTCAACATTGGCAACCCGCATGATTGCCATAGGGATGGCATCGCTGACGGTGATTGCCCTGTTTCCTGCAATCATGTTTTTCGCCTGCCGGAGGAACTGCAATGCTTTGTCGATGTCTGATGCCTCGGCGGTCAGCAGTGCCTGATAACCGAAAGGCGGGAAACCTGCCATCTCACGTTCTGCCATCAGTTCCTGGACATAATAGTCATACCGCCGTCTCAGCATCGCCTGATAGAGGGGATGGGTAGGATAGCGGGTCTGAATCATGACCTCAGCTGGATTGGCATCTGTCTTGGCGGTACTGCGCCCTGCCCTGCCCGCCACCTGCATGAGCTGTGCAAAGAGTCTTTCACCTGCCCGATAGTCGTGCGAGAAAAGAGCTGTGTCTGGATCGAGAACACCGACGAGAGTGAGATTCTGGAAGTCGTGCCCCTTGGATATCATCTGTGTGCCGATGAGGATGTCAACCTCGCCATTGTGGACACTTTCCAGCGCAGTCTGCAACGAACCTTTTCGGCTGGTGGAGTCCGCATCGATACGCAGGACACGCGCTTCCGGGAAATGGGTGCGCAGCCCTTCCTCAATCCGCTGGGTTCCTCTGCCGAGTGCCTGCAGATCCAGATTGCCACAGTCTGGACAGTTTCTTGGGATGGCGCGTTCCAGCCCGCAATGATGGCATCTCAGCAATCGACTGGCCTTATGGAAGACCATATAGGCAGAACAGCGATGACAGGCACTGATCCAGCCACAGGCATCACAGGAGATGACCGGAGCATATCCCCGCCTGTTCAGGAACAGCAGGGAGGTTTCTCTTTTGTCGAGGCGTTTCTGAATGGCCTCAATCAATGGCTGAGTCAATCCATCACCGATGCGTTCCCGTGCCGTATCAATCAGTGAGACGGTTGGATGCACTGCCTGCTCAACCGCTCTTTCCGGCAGGTCGATGCGCTTGTACTGCCCTTTCTGGATATGGTGCCAACTCTCCAATGATGGGGTGGCAGACCCCAGCACAACGGGCACTTTCAGATAGTTCGCCCGCCAGACAGCAAGGTCACGGGCGGAGTAACGCAGCCCTTCCTGCTGTTTATAGGATGGATCATGTTCTTCATCGACCACAATCATCACGAGGTCAGGCGCAGGCACCATGACTGACAGACGGGTGCCCAGAATAATCCTTGCCTTGCCAGAAACAGCGGAGAGCCAGTTACGGAGGCGTTCGCCTTCGGTGAGTCCGCTGTGCAGGGAGACAATCTCTTCATGCGGGAAACGGGCACGGACACGTGCTTCCAGTTGAGGGGTCAGGTTGATCTCGGGAACCATGAGCAATACCTGCCCATCTGGATACTGTCCGAGTTTCTCGGCAACTGCCCTGAGATAGACCTCTGTCTTGCCACTGCCAGTCACCCCGAAGAGCAGGATGGATGCAAATCCTTCTGTCTGCATGATGGTATCCAATGCCTGCTGCTGGGCAGGATTGAGGGCTGGTGCAGTGTCTGGCGATGCCTCCAGCTGTTTTTCACTTTTAGGCTTCTGCTGCTTCTCGAGTTTTTTCAGGGCTCTCTGTACGGAGGTCTGCTTGTTCTGCCGCACCATTTTCGGCAGGGCATTGATGGCAACCTCTCCGAGTGTGCGGTGGTAATAGCCTGCAGCAAAACGGCAGAGATCGAGCCATGCGGTATTGAGCGGTGGAATCTCCTGATAAAGATAGGCGACATCCCGCAGGCGGTCGTCTGGAACGTCTGTTTCCCCGGCAATGCCAGTCACGATACCGATAGCAGTCCTGCGCCCGAATGGCACGGCAACCAGCTGACCGACCGTTGGTTTACCAGCCTGATTTTCTGCTGGCTGATAACGGTAATCAAAGTGCTTGTCAATAGGTGCTTCGAGAACAACCTGAACGATACAAGATGACATTGACCTTAACAAAATTCTTGAATTCGAGCGTTAGACCTTGATTTTATACGCCTTTTTGAGCTATCCACCGAACCTGTGGATAACCGTGTGGAAAAAGGGGGCTTGACAGGGCTGAAACCCAGCAATGACGCGGGTTTCAACAGATTGCCCATGAAAATCGCAAAATATTTATTCTTTTAAAATCAATAACTTAAAAATAACCTATTTCTAGCCGAAAAAAAATTTTTTATTTTTTCTGCATTGACATCTGTTTTGAAAGATGTTGGATATTTTTTGTACATGGGTATCCAAACAGTCCTCAACTTGTCCCTTTATTTCACAAAACCCTATTTTCCCTAACAAAAACCGTTGTTTAGCGGATTCTGCCGTTCTGCATGCCATTTACTGCAGCGTTTACTGCTTCGGCAACAGCAGCCAGACCTTGAGTTTCTGCTTCATTTTTCCCGCCTGGGAACCGGCTTCTTTTCCCCATCCCCAGAAGAAATCAGCACGGACAGGACCGGCAATCGCACCGCCTGTATCCTGCGCCATGACGAGGCGTCTCAACGGTGTTGTGGTGTTAGGCATAGTGGTGTCGAGAAAGACCGGTGTACCCATTGGGACATATTTCCTGTCCACTGCGATAGAACGCCCTGGGGTCAGTGGCACACCCTGTGATCCCTTGGGTCCTTCATTTGGATCTTTCAGTTTTTCTTCACGGAAAAAGACATAGCTTGGGTTGGCAGCAAGCACTTCGTTCTGGCGGTCTGGATGAGCCCGTACCCATTTCTTGATCTGCTGTGCGGATGCCTGACCGGATTTGAGCTCGCCTTTGTTGATGAGGTAATGACCGATGGAGCGGTATGGACGTCCATTCTGGTTGGCATACGCCAGCCGGACAGTTTTGCCGTCAGGCAGGTTGATGCGGCCTGACCCCTGTATTTCGAGGAAGAAACCATCAATCACATCATCGACATAGAGGATCTCCTGCCCTTTCAACTTGCCGGTTGATTCAATCTCCCCACGGGTTTCGTAAGGCACGACTTTCTGCCGTGTACCTGTTGTGGTACAGCCCGCAGGAATGGCTTTGCCGTATGGAATGACTTTTCTGTCCACCAGTCTGCCCCACATGGTGAGCCCAACGAGTTTTGGATAAGCGCCGAACAGGTCCATTGCGAGCAGGTCTTCAGGACAGCCCTTGGATGGATTGCTGTTCTGGACGAGCTTGCCTCTGACGCGGACACCTTTGAGCTTCGGATACTGGCTGACGAAATCAACATCGAGCAGGTCTTTAGGAACAGCATACATAGGAGTCTGATAGACCCCCTGCTTTTCGTAGCTGCCTTTCATGACAGGTTCATAGTAGCCTGTTGCCAGACCGGTATCGGACCCCGTATCTGTGGTGATGCGGTATGGATCAAACGAACTCTCGAAGAATGCCCTGACTTCACGGGTGTCATCACCATCGACAAAAGCCGCCTTGGCACAGACTGACTGCCATTCTGGCTGGGATGCGTTTGCCTGACATGAACGCACGAAAGCCGGCCAGACTTCTTTGAGGTTGTCATTTGACCAGCCGGGAACTTCGGGAAAACTGACTTTTGCCTGATGGCGGATGACCTGAGAGCCAGGCACTTTGATGTCTATCGGTTTTTCTGGGGTAGGTGTTGTGGTGGTACAGGCGCTGAGCAGTGCCGCACAGGCGATGGAGGCGATGGTGAGATAACGACGGTAATGCATACTTCTTCTATATAGTCTGATTCAAGGATGGGCTCTTCCCGCTCGTCCAGTATTCCAACCGTTATCATATAGCATTCCCCCTGACACTTTCTGTTTTCACTGCTATTTTTCGTGGAATTCAGCAGGACAGGGTTCCGACATCCCCGGTTTCGGCATAACAGGTGTTTCAAGTCGGTATAAAATAGCGGAATCTATTTTCTGTCTTGCAGATATTATGAGCCGATATTTAATTGCACCCAGCATTCTTTCTGCTGATTTTGCCCAGTTGGGCAATGAAGTCCGCAATGTGATTGCGGCAGGCGCGGATATCATCCATTTCGATGTGATGGACAATCATTATGTGCCAAACCTGACTTTTGGTCCTGTGGTCTGTTCTGCGATCCGCCCTCTGGTCGATGCACCGATTGATGTTCATCTGATGGTGGAACCTGTTGACAGTATGGTGCCAGCCTTTGCAAAGGCTGGGGCAGATATCATTTCTTTCCATGCCGAAGCCTCCAAACATGTTGACCGCACACTCCAGCTGATCCATGACAATGGCTGCAAGGCTGGGCTGGCATTCAATCCTGCGACACCGCTGGAATATATCGAACATGTGATTGACAAGCTCGACCTGATCCTGATCATGTCGGTCAATCCGGGATTCGGAGGACAGTCGTTCATTCCGCATGCGCTGAAGAAGATTGCCGCAGTCCGCAAGATGATCGATGCGTCTGGCAGGGATATCCTGCTTGAGGTGGATGGGGGAATCAAAGCCGCCAATATCGCAGAGGTCGCTCGGGCTGGTGCCGATACTTTTGTGGCAGGTTCCGCTATCTTCAACAGTGACGATTATGCGGCAACGATTGCTGCAATGCGGGAAGAGCTGAAAAGCGTCGGCTGATTGTTAAACACAGGATTTACCTTATGCTGCCCTTGAAAGACACACATGCCGTCATCCTGGATCTTGATGGCACGATGATTGATTCTGTTCCAGATCTCGATACCGCCCTGAATGGGATGCTGAAGGATATGGCACTGCCTGCTGTTGATGAGAAGTCCGTCCGGATGTTTGTCGGCAAGGGAACGCCTCATCTGGTGAAGAGCACGATTTCCGTCTATCTTGATGAGAAAGATGCGGAAAAACGGCAGGAGGAGGCCCTGACGCTTTTCTACCGGCATTACCGGATGGTGAATGGTGTGCACAGCAGGCTGTATCCCGGGGTCAAGGAGGGGCTTGAGCGCATGATGGAGAAGAAGCTCAAGATTGCCTGCGTAACGAATAAACCTTCTGTTTTCACGGAGCCACTGCTGGCAAGGATGGGAATCTATGCCTGCTTCGATGTGATTTACTGTGCAGATACTTTCCCGAAAAAGAAGCCGGATCCTTTCCCGATGACGATGGCATGCCGGAAATTCGGCCTGCGCCCTGACCAGGTTGTTGCGATCGGAGATTCTGTGAATGATGCAACAGCTGCCCGTGCCGCTGGATGCTCCCTATTTATGGTGCCATATGGTTATAATTATGGGATTCCTGTTGAAGAAATGAAGCCGGATGCTGTTGTCACCAGTCTGCTTCATGCAACTGAACTGATTTTGTGAAAGACCTCTTTATGTTTCTCTCGAAAAAAACGGTTTATGCGCAGTCCAAGCTGATTTCTGGCGGCTTGTGGCGACGCTGGCAGATCTGACCAGCCCCACCTGCGGCGAGCAACGCCGCCCGTTTTGAAATTTTTCCGTATTGACGGACAGGAGAAACACCATGAACAAACAGAAATTTGATGCCCTGGCAGCTCAGGGTTATAACCGCATTCCTCTCATCCTCGACACGGTATCCGATCTGGATACACCGCTCTCGCTGTATCTGAAACTGACCCAGCATAACAATGACGGCAAGAATTCTTTCCTGCTGGAGTCTGTCGTTGGGGGTGAACGTTTCGGCCGCTATTCCATTATCGGCCTGCCTACCAGCACGGTACTGCGCATCACCGGTATGAAAACCGAGGTTGTCTGCAACGGTGAGGTTATCGAGACCAATGAGGGCAATCCACTGGATTTCATTGAGGAATACCAGTCCCGATTCAAAGTGGTGATCAGACCTGAACTGCCACGCTTCTGCGGTGGTCTGGCAGGTTATTTCGGCTATGACACCATCCGTTACATTGAAGACCGCCTGAAAGATACCGCTCCTGCAGATGATCTGGGCTTCCCAGACATCCAGCTGCTGGTAATAGAAGAACTGGCGGTCATTGACAATGTGTCTGGCAAGATCCAGCTGATTGCCTATGCTGATCCTTCTGTACCAGATGCTTACAGCAAGACCCAGGACCGTCTGCTGGAACTGATTGCCATGCTGCAGGAGCCTGCAGTACCACCATCCATGGTTGGCAGTGGCGTGACCGATATCATCTACGATTTTCCACCAGATGACTTCAAGGATGCTGTTCTCAAGACCAAGGAATACATCACCAATGGCGATTGTATGCAGGTGGTGCTTGCCCGCAGGATGCGCAAGCCATACAAGGATTCTCCTCTGTCCCTGTACCGTTCCCTGCGTTCACTGAACCCTTCTCCTTACCTGTTCTACTATCATTTCGACAATGAGCTGTATATCGTGGGTTCATCGCCTGAGATCCTGGTCCGTCAGGAAAGTTCTCCTGATGGCAAGAAAGTCATCATCCGTCCGCTGGCAGGTACCCGTAAACGCGGCGCAACTCCAGAGGAGGACGAACGCCTTGCAACCGAACTGCTGGCAGATACCAAGGAAATCGCCGAACATGTGATGCTGATTGACCTCGCCCGCAATGATATCGGGCGTATTGCGAAGACCGGCACAGTAGAGCTGACCGAGAAGATGTCGATTGAGAAATATTCCCATGTCCAGCATATCGTGTCGCATGTGGAGGGCTATCTGAAAGATGGCATGACCAATCTGGATGTACTGAAGGCGACTTTCCCTGCTGGCACCCTTTCTGGCGCGCCGAAAGTCCGCGCGATGGAAATCATTGATGAATTCGAGCCTGTGAAACGTGGCATCTATGGCGGTGCCTGCGGCTATCTCTCTTTCAGTGGCGAGATGGATCTGGCGATTGCTATCCGCACCGGTCTGATTTACAACGATATGCTGTATGTCGGTGCTGGCGCAGGGATTGTGGCTGATTCTGTGCCTGAGTCTGAACGTCAGGAAACCGAGAACAAGGCACGTGCTGTGTTCCGTGCGGCTGAGATGGTGCAGGATGGTTCTTACAAGACGCCAAGTAAATAATCCCTGAATTTTTCGATACCTGATTTGTTTTTATCTGGGAGCTTCGATGGCTAAAAAACGTTTATCCCTTTTTGCCGGACAGGTTCCCAAGATGGATTCACTGGCATTCCGCCTTGCGGGTGCTGCTGATGCGGTCAGACAGGTTGCAACCGGTCGGTCATTGCCCGAAGCCCTGCAGGCGGCCTGCAACGCTCTGAATGCCGATTCTCCTGCCCGGGGAGCCATTCAGGATATCGCCTACCATACGATGCGGAAACTGGGATCAGCCCGTTTCCTGATAGAAAACCTGACCCAGCGCGCACCTGAGCCTGAAATCCTGCGCCATCTGCTGTCCTGTGCTTTTGCCCTGCTGATTCCTGATGACAGCACACCGCTTCGCTATGAGCCGTTCACCACAGTGAACCAAGCGGTTGAAGCCGCCACGCTGATGCGCGGAACTGCCAAGGCGAAAGGACTGGTCAATGCGGTGCTACGGCGTTTTCTACGCGAACAGCAACAGTGGTTGCAGCAGATTGCCCAAAACGATTCAGCTTTCTGGAATTTCCCTGCCTGGTGGATTGCCAAGACCAAAGCCCAGTATCCCGATGACTGGCAGGCAATCCTGTCTGTCGGCAACTCAACGCCACCGATGACATTGCGGGTAAATGCCCGAAAGACTTCTGTTGAGAGTTATCAGTCGCAGCTGAATGCTGCTGGTATTGCATCTGACATCATTGGTCCTTATGCCATCCGGCTGAAACAGGCTTTGCCTGTCGGCAGGATTCCGGGATTCATAGAAGGTGTGGTTTCTGTTCAGGATTATGCCGCCCAGATGGCAGCCCCTCTGCTGGAGCTGAAAGATGGCATGCGTGTGCTGGATGCCTGTGCCGCTCCCGGCGGTAAGTCTGCCCATATGCTGGAATTGGCGGATATTCATCTCACGGCACTGGATGCCGAGAAAAAGCGGCTGGGTATGATCCATGAAAACCTGAACCGGCTTGGACTGTCAGCCGAGGTGAAACATGGCGACGCCACTCTGTCTGACTGGTGGGATGGGGAGCTGTACGACTGCATCCTGGCAGATGTTCCCTGCTCGGCATCAGGTGTCATCAGACGGCATCCGGATATCCGCTGGCTGAGACGCCCTGACGATTCCAAAGAACTTGCAAAGCTGTCAGCACAGATTCTTGACAATCTCTGGCCTAAACTGAAAAAGGGTGGAAAACTGTTGATGGCAACGTGTTCGGTCTGGGCTGAAGAGTCGGGAGAACAGGCAGATTTTTTTGCTTTACGGGCAGATGCGCAAAGACTTGATGTATTAGGGCAACTTCTGCCAACTTCTGATAGATTGAATGACCATGATGGTCTATTCTATGCTTTATTCAGAAAAATATAAGAGCCACTGTTTCTGGCAGTGCTGATTTCGACCGTGTTACGCAGAGTCATAAAATTTCTTGCTGTAGTCGCCTTTGCTGTGATGACAGTGTTTCCTTCCGTGTCTTTCGCGGATGGGGGCATTTATGTCAGTTCGGCAAAGATTGACCAGTCGGGGAACTATTACAGGCTGACAACAACACAGTCTATTTCTTTGGGCAGCGACCTGACCGACACCCTGCACCGTGGGGTTCCCCTTTATTTCAAGACAGAGCTGGAAATCAGCACACGTCAACTGATGTTCTTTGATATGACTGCCCTGTCAAAAACCCGTACCGCCAGACTTTCCTACAATGTGCTGACAAGACAGTACACGGTTTATATTCCCGGCTCTCTCCAGCGCTCTTACCGCACACTCGACAATGCACTCTCTGCAGTCCGCTATCAGCCTAGTTGGTCGTTTGCCAATGTTTCTGAGCTGAGTGATGAAGATTCCTATGATGTCGCAGTCCGGATAGGGCTGGATGTCTCGCAGTTACCAAAGCCTTTCCAGATGAATGCCCTGAACAGCAGAGATTGGGGGATGACATCTGAATGGCGGCATTTTTCGTACACGCCCTGACCGATAACAGCCAGAACCAACCGTGACCCGAACGCTTAGATATCTCTGGATTGTTGGTGGTGCCGTAATGAGCATCCTGCTCTTTCTGCTGGCATCCGCCTCTGAAAACACTGCATTCTTCGACAAAAACTATTCCCTGCTGGTTGGTATCAATATCCTGGCTGCCACTGCGCTGCTTGTCCTGATTTCGCTGATGCTTTACCGGCTTTACAAGCGGTACAAACGTGGGCAGTTCGGCTCCCGCCTGACCACCAAACTGGTACTGCTGTTTGCCTTGATGGGCATCCTGCCTGGTGCCGTCATCTATCTTGTTTCCATCCAGTTCATGTCTCGCTCGATTGAATCCTGGTTCGATGTGCGTGTTGAGACCGCACTGGACTCCGGGGTGAAACTGGCGCAGTCGGTATTGGATTCTTCCCGGGAAAACCTGACGCATCGGGCAACCCATCTATCCTCTGAACTCTCCGGGATGTCTCCATCTGAACAGACTTCGCTGCTGGTTTCCCGTTTCAGGAATGCGGAAGATGGTCCTCAGGTGATTGTGATCAACGACAAAGGGCAGATTATTGCATCTTCTGAGCCGAATTATCAGGCTGTTCAGCCTAATCTGCCTGTTGATTCCATGCTGGAGCAGATTGAGGGATCTCAGCCTTATTCAGCCATTGAAGGAACGATGGACGATCCGAACACCCCAGAGAATGAGGAGGCAAAGCTTTTCATCCGGGTGATTGTTCCGCTCAATTCACATGACCGGACTTATCTCCAGATGCTGCAATGGGTACGAGAAGATATCACTACGAATGCTGAGTCGCTCCGGGCGGCATACAGTGAGTATCAGATCAGGTCGGTTTCCCGCTCGGGTCTGCTGAAGATTTATGTGGTCACGCTATCGCTGACCTTGCTGTTGGCGATTTTTGCAGCAACCGCGGCATCATTCCAGCTTGCGGCAAACCTTGCCAGACCACTTCTGCTGTTGGCACAGGGTACCAAAGCGGTTGCCGAGGGTAATCTGTCGCCTCGCCCTATCGTGGCAAGCGCCGACGAACTGGGCACACTGACAAAATCGTTCAACACAATGACGCTGCAGCTTGCAGATGCACGTGCACAGGCAGAAAAGAGCCGTGCCGAGCTGGAGACTGCAAAGGCATATCTTGAGTCTGTCCTGACGAATATGTCTGCCGGGGTGATTGTGTTCGACAATGATTTCAGGCTAACTGGCTGCAATGACCGTGTCGTCAGAATCCTTCACATTGACCTGAAACCTCATATCGGCACGGCTATTTCAGCAATCGCAGGGATTGAGAAATTCACTGAAGAAATCACAAAAGCATTTTCTTCCCTGTCTGCAAAACTGGCGGCCAGCACCCAGCAGGAGGATCTGCACTGGCAACAGCAGTTTGAGATTCCTGCGCCTGACAACAGTGATTCCAACCTGACCCTGCTGGCAAGGGGCTCTTCTCATCGGGTAAATGATGAGGACCACTATATTGTGGTCTTCGATGACATCACTGAGCTGATTTCTGCCCAGCGCTCCATTGCATGGGGTGAAGTTGCACGACGCCTTGCGCATGAAATCAAGAATCCGCTGACACCTATCCAACTGTCCGCAGAACGTTTACAGATGAAGCTTTCCGACAAGCTTGAGGACAAGGAGGCCGGCATCCTGAAACGTGCAACGAATACGATTGTGAACCAGGTCACTGCTATGAAGCAGATGGTCGATGATTTCCGCAATTATGCAAAATCGCCGCCTGCAGCACTTCTTGAGTTGGATCTGAATACCCTCATTGAGGAAATCATGCATCTTTATGCCAATGATGAAGCAACTGATGTCATCCATCCTCGACTGGCACCGGATCTTCCGATCATTATGGGTGATGCAAACCGTCTCCGTCAGGTCATCCATAATCTGCTCCAGAATGCCCAAGATGCCTGCAGCGAAGTCAGCGGAGGTCCTGATTGGCATCCAGATATAGAAATTATCACGGAAAAGGTCCATTACACGGATGCATCAGGTAAAATCTGCATTGCAGTCCGACTGTCTGTCATGGATAATGGTCCTGGTTTCACGCAGGAAATCATCACCCGTATTTTTGAGCCTTATGTCACGACAAAAGAGCGTGGCACAGGGCTTGGAATGGCTGTGGTCAAGAAGATCATAGAAGAACATGGCGGTCGGATCGATGTTCAGAACAGAACCGACACCAGAGGGGCTGATGTTTCTATCCTTTTCATGCAACTGGTTGCTGAAAAAGATGGCAAGGAATTCCAGCAAGGCTGAGAAAGACAACCCGATTGAAGATTTAGTTTATGGCAAATATTCTAGTAGTTGACGATGAGATGGGCATCCGGGAACTGCTCTCGGAAATTCTTTCAGATGAAGGACATGTCGTTCAGACAGCAGAAAACGCTCAGCAGGCAAGAAAAGCACGCGCAGCAGAAACACCTGATCTGGTTCTGCTGGATATCTGGATGCCCGATACCGATGGTGTGACACTGCTGAAAGAATGGCAGCGTGATGGTTACCTGACCATGCCAGTCATCATGATGTCTGGTCATGCTACGATTGATACCGCTGTTGAGGCAACCCGTATCGGCGCCATCAACTTCCTGGAAAAACCTATTGCCCTCCAGAAACTGCTTCAGGCTGTCAGACAGGGCCTGACACGCACTCAGGAAAAAGCCAAGGCAGCGGCTGTCGCTCCAGCAACAGCCACCACGGCAACCTCCCCTGCTGATACTCGCAGCACCGCACAGCAACCCATCAATGTGCCAGTTCCTGTTCAGCCAGCGGGTGCAACTCCTGCAGTCAACACATCCATGCTTTCTTTCGATCTGCCACTCAGGGAAGCCCGCGATATGTTTGAACGCATTTATTTCGAATACCACCTCGCTCAAGAGGGGGGCAGTATGACACGGGTTGCCGAGAAGACCGGTCTAGAAAGAACACACCTCTACCGAAAACTCAAACAGCTTGGTGTGGAACCTGTCAAGAACTCACGGAAACACAGTTAACAAAACATCCAGAAAGGGTCATCTATGGACTATGTGAATTTAGGTAAAAGCGGGCTGAAAGTTTCCCGGATCTGTTTAGGCATGATGACCTACGGTTCTCCAAAATGGCGGCCTTGGGTTCTGGATGAAGAGCAGTCTCGCCCTTTCATCAAACGGGCTGTTGAAGCTGGCATCAATTTCTTTGATACAGCGAATCTCTATTCTAACGGTCTTTCCGAAATACTGACCGGCAAACTCCTGCGTGAATATACCAAACGCGATGAGGTCATCATTGCAACCAAGGTCTATTTCCACGTTTCTGAAACCATGGGCGCTGATGCAGCCTCCCTTGCGTCTGGTGGCATTCCTCCTAATACCAGCGGTCTTTCCCGTAAGCATATCTTTGCTGCCTGCGATGCTTCTCTGAAGCGTTTGAATACCGATTACATCGATCTGTATCAGATTCACCGTTGGGACTATGACACCCCAATCGAAGAAACCATGGAAGCCCTGAATGATCTGGTCAGGATGGGCAAGGTCCGCTATATCGGGGCATCCAGTATGTGGGCATGGCAGTTTGCCAAGGCACAGCAGATTGCCAAAGAACATGGCTGGTCTCAGTTCATTTCCATGCAGAACCATTACAACCTTGCTTACCGCGAAGAAGAACGTGAAATGATTCCGCTCTGCCGTGATCAGGGTATTGGTCTGATTCCTTGGAGTCCACTTGGCCGTGGCTTCCTCGCAGGCAACCGTAAGATGGATGACAAGGACGCAACCAAGAACAATTCTGCAACTGCACGTGCAAAATCCGATGAACAGGCGATGCGTTACTTCTACCGTGATGCTGACTTTGCTGTGGTGAATGCATTGTCTGAAGTTGCCGCATCAAAAGGCTTATCCAATGCACAGGTTGCCTATGCTTGGCTCCTCCATAAGGGCGTGACTGCGCCAATCGTTGGTGCTTCCAAGGCACATCATCTGGAACAGGCGATTGAAGCAGCAAATGTCAAACTGACTGCTGAAGAAATTGCAGCTCTTGAAGCGCCATATCAGCCACACAAGGTAACTGGGCATCGGTAAGCAAGCTCACCTTCAATATAAAAAAGAGGCTTTTATAGCCTCTTTTTTTATTTATGTCTCACTTATCTTTTTCTAAAAAGTTAAGCTCATTTTTCATCTTGCCAATAAGATATTCCGATCCTGCATCTGTAAGATGCCCTGCATCAAAATAAAGTACGCTCTCTGCCCTTCCATCTGATGTAGTTTCACATCCATGTTCATTGCACAGTAATTGAACAGGTGACAAATAAGCTATGCCATTTTTACTACAGAAATCCTTTACTTGTTTATCAGTTATATAAGTACGTTCTTTATGAAGTTTATTCAAACGATTTGGAAATTTATTATTTTTTATCCAATATCTAGCCAACTCTTTTGGAAGTTTTTCCCTCCAAACCGGCACTGGACCTATGACAAGCACATTGTCAATTTCTTTCTGTTTTAGCTTACCAATGATAATTTGCAATTGCCCCAATTGATGACGATGTGCTGACCACAAGGCAGGAAGAATCACTTGATATGGTTTTAGTTCTAATATTTCATTCAAAATATATTGGTTATTTTGTTTGCATTCAGGACGTGCCCCACCATCTTTACCTACTGCAGCACAACCAGGTCCTGTTCTCTGAACAATATTAAATGTTTTGCTATACTGTTTCATAAACCCAGGGATGAAAGCCGCAGCATGCGAGTCCCCCCATATCACAACTGTTCTCTTGTTAGAGTCTATAGAATTCTCAGGCAAATTCCTACATTCCTTGTAGCCTGTAACCTTTCCATGAGAATGACAAGGATTTTGCTTGCCTGTATTAACATCAAAGAATCCCGAATTTGAACGATGATCTTTTCTTAGCACATCCTGCAAAGCCAAGATTTCATCAGGAAACCGTTTCGGCAAGCCCCCTCTCGCAAAAATCCCATAGCCAATGCCGCCAATGACCATCATGACAAGGAACAGGCCTATGGTCTTCTGTTTGCCATAACCACCGAATCTGAGTGGATTCTCAATGAGTTTCGTGGTCAGCCATGCGAGAATAGTACAGGCAACAAAAGCTCCCGTGCAGTAAAGCGCTGACGGTGCCTCAAGACTGACAATCCGCTTCATGCTGATGATTGGCCAGTGCCAGAGGTACATCGGATAGCTGATGAGCCCGAACCAGACAAGGACTTTGTTGGAGAGTATCCATTTATTCAGGATGCCATTCTGACCCGCAAGAATGATGAGAACTGTCGCAACGATTGGCAGAATAGCCTTATACCCAGGAAAATGACGCTCCTTAATGCAGGCAATAGATATAACTAACAACAGGAAACCAACGACTGAAAGAATGTGGTTGAACTTGTCCCCACCAAGCTTCGCTTTGATGTTGCCAGCCTTTTCTTTCCAGTGGAGATTGCCCCATGCAAGCATGGCACCACAGAGGAGCTCCCAGATTCTAGTGTGTGGCAGGAAGAAGTCCATTTCTGGCTTTGTCTTGAACCAGTAGAGGTTCATTGCCAAGGAAATAACTGCTAATACCAATGCCACCCAGAACATGGCATTCTTTCTGATTTTGTAGGTTATCCAGAGTATGAATGGCCAGAAGATATAGAACTGCTCCTCGATACCAAGACTCCAGAAATGGAGGAGTGGTTTGGTTGCTGAGGCATTGTCAAAGTAGCCTTTCTCGAAGAAAAGGACAAAGTTTGAGACAAAACCCGCACCACTGGCAATGTGCTTGCCGAGCTGCATGTATTCATCGGCAAGGAGGTAGAACCAGCCGAATCCAAGACAGGCTACGAGAACAGTGAGCAGGACCGGATAGATACGGCGGATACGACGGCTATAGAAATCCCAGAAGCTGAAGGTGCCTTTTGAGAGCTGGGTATAGATAATTGAGGAAATCAGGAAACCTGATATGACAAAGAAGACATCGACACCGACAAAACCGCCCTTGAGGAATTTGAGTTTCGGAAAGGCATGAAAGGCGAAGACTGCAAAGACCGCCAATGCCCTAAGTCCATCAATGTCGGGACGCCAGCCTATTGAGGATTTCTTGGCGGCTGGGTTATTGGTTATAGTTTCAGCGGCTGTTGGCTGTTGGCTGTTGGCTGTTGGCTGTTGGCTGTTGGCTGTTGGCTGTTGGTCAACATGATGTTGTCTTGATTGCTATCTGTCAAATAAAAATCTTATTATACCATCCCAGAATCAACAGCCAACAGTCGAGATATCTATACAAATATCATCACAACAAAAAAGGCCGGATTATTCCGGCCTTCTGAGATTGTCGATGCGACGATCTTATTTAGCTTCTTCGGTAGCAACTGGTGCTTCAGGACGGTCAACCAGTTCGACGTAAGCCATTGGGGCATTGTCACCAACGCGGAAGCCCATTTTCAGGATACGCAGGTAGCCACCGTTACGGGTAGCATAGCGTGGGCCGAGTACGTTGAAGAGCTTCAGAACCATTTCACGGTCACGCAGGCGGTTGAATGCCAGACGTTTGTTTGCCAGGGAATCTTTCTTACCCAGGGTGATCAGTGGTTCAACAACACGACGCAGTTCTTTTGCCTTTGGCAGAGTGGTCTTGATTGCTTCATGACGGAGCAGGGAAGCCGCCATGTTGCGGAACATTGCCAGACGGTGAGAAGTAGTGCGGTTGAGTTTTCTCATGCCATGTTTATGACGCATTTTTAATCCTTTGTCTTATATCCGGTTCTTCTATCAGTTTCCTGCGGACCGGTTGTGGGTTGATATTATTTTTCCAACAGGCTGGCTGGTGGCCAGTTGTCGAGATGCATGCCCAGAGTCAGACCACGGGAAGCAAGAACTTCCTTGATTTCGTTGAGTGACTTACGACCCAGATTAGGAGTCTTGAGCAGTTCGTTTTCAGTACGCTGGATCAGGTCACCAATGTAATTGATGTTTTCTGCTTTCAGGCAGTTAGCAGAACGTACAGTCAGTTCCAGATCATCAACAGGTCTCAACAGGATTGGATCGACTGCTGGTTCTTCTGGTTCATTGGAGCCGCCGTCACCGGTGTCTTCAAGTGCAGCGAAGACGTTCAGCTGATCGACCAGAATGCGTGCAGACTGGCGGATAGCTTCTTCTGCGGTGATGACGCCATTGGTTTCAATGGTGATGATCAGTTTATCCAGATCGGTGCGCTGTTCCACACGTGCAGATTCAACTGCATAGGAAACACGACGGATTGGAGAGAAAGATGCATCGAGAATGATTCTGCCAATGGTCTTGTTAGCGTCTTCTTTCAGACGGCGTACGTTACCTGGTACATAACCACGCCCTTTTTCGACCTTGATGGTCATATCCAGCTTGCCATTTTCAGCAAGGTTAGCAATAACATGGTCTGGGTTGATGATTTCGACGTCATGTGATGGGTCGATATCTGCAGCGGTTACAACACCAGGACCGGTTTTGCTCAGGGTCAGGGTTACGGAATCTCTGTTATGCAGTTTGAATACGATACCCTTGAGGTTCAGGAGGAGGTCAACAACGTCCTCCTGAACGCCATCAAGAATAGAGTACTCATGCACAACACCAGCGATGGTCACTTCGGTTGGCGCATAGCCGACCATGGAGGAGAGCAGTACACGGCGGAGTGCATTGCCCAAGGTGTGACCATAACCACGTTCGAACGGTTCCATTTCAACAACGGTACGTCCTTCACCAAGTGATTCCACATTGACGATACGTGGCTTCAGTAATGAGTTTTGCATGTTTTGTCCTTTTCAATACCCTCGGCTCGTTACACCGATAAGGCTGATGGTACGGTTAATGCACGAATCAACGTGAGTACAATTCGATGATCAGGGATTCGTTGACATCGTTAGCGAATTCGCTTCTGTCTGGCAGGCGTTTGAAAGTGCCTTCCATTTTCTTGACATCAACAGATACCCATTCAGCAAAGCCGAGCTGTTCTGCCAGATTCAGGGATTCGATGATACGAGCCTGTTTCTGTGCTTTTTCACGGACGGAGACAACATCACCTGGTTTGACCAGATAGGATGGGATGTTGACGACTTTGCCGTTGACCAGCAGGGATGCATGGCTGACGATCTGACGGCTTTCCGCACGGGTGGAGCCGATGCCCATACGGTATGCTACGGTATCCAGACGGGATTCCAGCAGCTGCATGAGGTTGTCACCGGTGTTGCCTTTGCGACGTTCAGCTTCTGCGAAGTAGCGGCGGAACTGACGTTCCAGAATGCCGTACATACGTTTTACTTTCTGTTTTTCACGGAGCTGATTGCCGTAGTCAGACATGCGGGCGCCGGATTTCAGGCCGTGCTGACCTGGTTTGATATCCAGCTTGCATTTAGAATCAAGAGAGCGTCTTGCACTCTTGAGGAATAAATCGGTACCTTCACGACGTGAAAGTTTTGCTTTTGGTCCAATGTAGCGTGCCACAATATTTCCTTTATTCGTTGATTGACGCCCCAAAACAGGCGCAAGTTATACCAGATGCTGGCATAACTGTGGTCTTCACAATTTCAGATTAGATGCGCCGACGTTTTGGAGGACGGCAACCATTGTGAGGGATTGGTGTAATGTCCTGAATCTGGGTGATACGGATACCCAGGCCATTCAGTGCACGAACAGCGGATTCACGACCAGGACCAGGTCCCTTGATCTTCACTTCAAGACTCTTAATACCATATTCCATTGCTACGCGGCCTGCCGCTTCAGCTGCAACCTGTGCTGCGAATGGAGTGGACTTACGGGAACCCTTGAAACCTGCGCCACCGGAGGTTGCCCAGGTCAGAGCGTTACCCTGACGGTCACTGATGGTAATAATTGTATTGTTGAAAGAAGCATGTACATGTGCAACACCTTCTGCAATGTTTCTCTTCACCTTCTTGCGCATGCGAGCTGCACTATTAGATGCTTTTGCCATATGTTTTCCTCGATCCGTCTTCTATTTCAAACAGATAATGTTTGTTTATTTCTTCAATGATTGAGCTGCCTTGCGTGGACCTTTTCTGGTACGCGCATTAGTGCGGGTACGCTGACCTCTGACAGGCAGACCACGACGATGACGCAGACCGCGATAGCATCCCAAATCCATCAGGCGTTTGATGCTCATGGAAACTTCGCGACGCAGGTCGCCTTCGACGACATATTTTTCGAGCTCTGCGCGGAGTTTTTCAAGTTCGGAGTCATCCAGATCCTTGACTTTCTTGGTTGGTTCTACACCGGTGGATGCACAGATTTCCTGTGCACGTGGGCGACCGATACCATAGATAGCGGTAAGGCCGATGACAATGTGCTGTTGATTGGGAATGTTTACCCCTGCAATACGTGCCATTCGATTAGTCCTAAATTGACGTTGATTAACCTTGTCTCTGTTTGTGACGTGCTTCGCTGCAGATTACACGCACAATACCTTTTCTTCTAATGATTTTACAGTTGCGGCAGATCCGCTTTACTGATGCCTGAACTTTCATTTCTTCCTCATTCTGATAAGTTGAATTCAGTTATTTTGTTCTAAAAACAATACGGGCGCGACTCAAATCGTAAGGAGTCAGTTCGACAGTTACCTTGTCTCCTGGAAGGATACGGATGTAGTTCATTCGCATTTTTCCAGAGATGTGCCCCAGTACCATATGTCCATTTTCCAGTTTAACGCGGAAAGTTGCGTTTGGCAGATTGTCAACAATCTCGCCCTGCATCTGGATAACGTCGTCTTTAGCCATAGTTCGTCTTTTTATTAATCCCGGTCTTTCTTACCGTTCTTGAAGTTAGCTTTTCTCAGCAGGGAATCATACTGCTGTGACATGACATGGTTCTGTACCTGAGACATGAAGTCCATTGTCACAACGACGATAATGAGCAACGAAGTACCACCGAAGTAGAAAGGCACCTGCCAACGGGCAACCAGAAATTCTGGCAACAAACAGATAAGTGTAACATAGATCGCCCCTGCGAGGGTCAGTCTCATCAAGATTCTGTCTACATGACGGCCAGTCTGTTCACCTGGACGGATACCAGGGATGAATGCCTGACTCTTCTTCAGGTTGTCTGCGGTTTCTTTGCTGTTGAACACCAGTGCGGTGTAGAAGAAGCAGAAGAAGATGATTGCCGCAGCATAGAGCACTGCATGGACAGGCTCCCCTGGAGCAAGGGATGCTGACAGGTCTTTCAGGAAACGGAAGAACATGTTGTCATCTTCAGATCCGGATGCAAACCAAGAAGCGATGGTTGCAGGGAACATGATGATGGACGATGCGAAGATTGGTGGGATAACACCAGCCATGTTGACTTTCAGAGGCAGGAAGCTGCTCTGACCGCCATAAAGCTTGTTACCGACCTGACGTTTCGCATAGTTGATCAGGATCCTGCGCTGTCCACTTTCAAAGAAGACAACGATGAATGTGACTACAACGACGATTGCACAGATTACCAGTGCTGTCAGAGTTGTCATGGCGCCAGTTCTTACCAGTTCAATCAGACCGGTGATGGCATTTGGCAGACCCGCAGCGATACCTGCGAAGATCAGCATGGAGATACCATTACCGAGACCGTGTTCGGTCATCTGTTCGCCCAGCCACATGAGGAACATGGTTCCGGTGACGAGGGTGACAACTGCTGTGAACCGGAAGGCCCAACCCGGCTCTATGACCAGACCCGGCTGGGATTCCAGAGCCACGGCGATACCGAGACCCTGGAAAAGCGCCAAGGCAAGTGTGCCATAGCGGGTATACTGCGTCATCTTTCTCTTGCCTGCTTCACCTTCTTTCTTCAGGTTATCGATTGTCGGAGAGACGATACCGAGCATCTGGACAACGATGGATGCCGAGATGTAAGGCATGATACCGAGTGCAAAGACGGTGAAACGGGAAAGCGCACCACCTGAGAACATATTGAACATCCCCAGAATGCCACTGGAATTCTGATTGAACAGCAGGGAAAGCTGATCAGAATCAATGCCAGGAACAGGGATATGAGCCCCAAGGCGGTAAACCACCATTGCACCAATAAGGAACAACAGCCGTTTCCATGGGAACCCTGCCATTGCATTTTTCTGCTGATTGGATGACGTAGCCAACTGAACACCTCTGTTTTTTGTGATTAAGCGACCTTACCGCCTTTAGCTTCGATAGCGGCTTTTGCGCCTTTAGTAACAACAAGCCCGTTAAGGGTGACGCTCTTACTGATTTCACCAGCCAGAATGACTCTGACAGTTTTTACCTGTACTGGAACAAGACCAGCCTGTTTCAGGGACAGGATGTCGATGACATCAATACCCAGGCTGTCGATGTCGGACAGACGGACTTCAGCGCGGGTCTTAACTGCCAGGGATTTGAAGCCACGTTTTGGCAGACGACGCTGCAGAGGCATCTGACCGCCTTCAAAACCGACTTTGTGGAAACCACCAGCACGGGACTTCTGACCCTTGTGACCACGGCCAGCGGTTTTACCAAGACCGGAACCAATGCCACGAC
>CAZHQM010000005.1:22493-28808 GCA_964534155.1 uncultured Oxalobacter sp. | reverse complement strand
GTATTTCTTGTATTCGTTCATCTGGCGCAGTTTGCCGAGCAGGCTGACGATGTATTCATCTGAGAGTTCTGCACCGATGCGGATGCACATGCTTTCGATGAGGCGCTTGTCGTTTTTGTACTCCGAGTTGAACATCTTGAACATGGAGTCGTAGTCGCCACGGAATTTGCGGTAGAGGGTTTCCGCATCGAGGTCGAAGATGCCGCGCTGGAACTCCTTGAGGATGTTGACCTTGATCTCAGCGTAGCCGTCTGCCCTTTCCTTGAGCATGCCGATGGTGCGCTCGATGGTGGTTGGGTCGCCATTCGCACCGATGAGTCCACGGTAGATCGGGTTGCCGTTGATGAAAGTGTTGATGGCGTCCTGATGTGCCTGTACCGCCGCCTTGGAGTTGAGGTTTTCATGGGCGGTGAAGTCGGCTTCTGCATCGGCGCTCTTCAGGGCTTCATGGGTGGCGGCGATGTTCTTGGAGGCTTCGGCAAGGTATGCCTGTGCGGTTCTGCCAGAGGCGATTTCTGCCTGCATGGTAGCGGTGTCTTCGCCGAGGATCCAGCTGGATGGCACGTTCTGCGCATCGAGGATGGATCTGAGCATCTGCTGGGCGTTGAGCAGGCCTGCATGGGTTTCGCTGACATCGAAGCCGAACTGCGCCTTGATGTTGTTGGCAAGCACGCCGAGCTGGCTGGTCGCATCCTTGAGTCTGACCAGGTTCATCATGATGTCTTCACGCAGCTCGTTGGTGAGTGCGGTGACTTTGTTGGCGCCTGCCCATGGGTTGTCGCCGAGGTCGCCGCTCATGGCTTCGAGTGAGCGGACATAGGCACGCAGGGTTTCGAGCAGTTCCAGATAGCGGTCTTCAGTCATCTGGCGCACGTTGGCGATCGGGAAAACAAGGTCTGGGTTCGGAGCAAGGCGCGCGAGTTCACCAAAGGCATCGTGCAGGGTTTTGTTGAGCGGCGTGATCTTGGTGTAGATGGCGTTTGAGTAGCGGTTGAGGAGCTGCTTGTAGCTGTCGAGGCGGACAAGTTCCTGGAAAGCGTCGTTCTTGACGGTAATCTTCTGTTCGGAGCGGTGGAGCACCTGCTCGAACTGGTTCATGATGGATTTCTTGTTCGCCTTGTGGCTGTGCATGATGAGACAGAAGTCTCCGAGACCTGCGCTGGCGAGTCGCCTGTAAACGACTTCGAGCGCCGCCATTTTCTCAGCAACGAAAAGCACTTTCTTACCGTTTGCCAGACATTCGGCGATGATGTTGGTGATGGTCTGGCTCTTGCCGGTGCCTGGAGGTCCCTGCAAAACGAAGCTGACGCCTTTCTTGGCGCAGAGCACGGCTTCCTGCTGGCTGGAGTCGGCATCGACAACCTGGAAGGTTTTCATCGGGTCGAGGTCGCCTGAGCCATCGAGGTTGCTGAAGTCAGGGATGTTGAAGTCGATGGCATCTTTGTCACCGGCAACGGCACGGACGAGCCTGCTGTTGAGGATGGCTTCCTCGTTGCGCTTGAGGTCGTCGTACATGCTGAGCTTGAGGAAGTGGAAGAGGCCAACGCCGACATCTTCGATGATGCTCCATTCGGCGCTGTCGCCGATGGCTTCCTTGAGCTGCTGGAGGTAGGTGCCAAGCCCCATCTCATGTTCGAATTCAGGGACCTTGATGCCGTAGGTGTCTTCGAGCATGAACTTGAGGGTCGGGTTCATGACGATTTCGTCTTCGTGCAGTCCGAGGACGAATGGTGCACGGATGTTTTCCCAGGTGACATCGACAGGCACGAGGACCAGCGGTGCATCGAAGAAGGTCTTGGAGCCGTTCTTTTCATTCCAGCGGAGGAAGCCGAATGCCATGTAGAGGACATTGACACCCTGTTCTTCCTGATAGAGCTGGGATTTTTTCTTGAGGTTGCGCAGGGCACGCTGGCGTTCGCCCGGGGTGTCGTCGGTAACGGCTGAACCGGCTTTTGCCTTGGCGCGGGTGGCTGGTTTCTTCGCGGCTTCTTTGGCGGCTGCGTCTTCACCGGCTGCCTCAGCGGCAGCGGCTGCTGCGGCTTCTGCCTTTTCGTTCACCAGCGGGAAGGTGATTTTCTGTTCTTTCTGGACAAAGCTGTCCCACAGTTCAAGGAAAGAGGGTTCTACGATTTTCAGGTTGATGCCCTTGCGGAAGCGGAAGTTCAGCAGAGGGTTGCGTTTACTCATGTCCAGGAGGTTGGTTTTCCAGCGCTCCAGTTTCTCTTTCAGGTTCACCGCCATGTCTTTTCCTCGATGTGTGTACAGTTGTTCCGCCCGTGTGGGCAGTCTATGTGGATTTTAAGAGAATACCCGATATTTTTCATGAAAAACAGGGGCATACCGTGAGGAAAACAGGGTATCGGGAATGTGTGTTGAGGTCTTCTGTGTTACGCTATGGCAATCACTTACCCAAAACATCTTTCAGGAGGATTCTCATGATCAAGAAACTGCTCATCGGCGCTGCCCTGCTGGCTTCTGCATCTGCTTTTGCCGCTCCATCAGATTACGGCTTTGGGCATAAACGCGATGACCGTCCAGCACATCACCGCCGCCATGACAGCCAGCGCGATGACGTTGTCTTGACCAAGGCAAAACTGAAACAGGTCAAATTCCGTGATGATGATAACAACAAGGAAAAACTGAAATGCAGAGACCATGGCCGCCTGTTCCGCACCGAACGCCATGGCCGTATCCAGGAAATCGCAACCTGCGGCAAGGGCAAGGAATACGCAAACTGGCTGATTCTCCATGAAGAAGGCCGCCGTAGCAGCTATGACATGCTGGGTAAAAACTGCCGTGTTTCACGAAAAGGGTGGGCATGCACCAGTTGGGAAGAAATTGAACGTGTCGAGTTCAAGATCTCCGACGAAAGCAGAGTCAACGAATGGGATGACCGCTTCGCGGTTGAACGCTGATTCCCAGCTTTCAGCAGTATGACAGAAAAGGCAACCGATTGGGTTGCCTTTTCGTTTGGGAGCTACGCCTTCCAGAGCGTTGACATCGGCACGCCGTACAGCCCTTTGTCATGTGCAACAACAGTATTACCTGCATAGAGCACAATGCCTGTGAAATTCTTGATCGCAGGCTGTTCCCGGAACCATTTGAGATGCCTGAAGTCGCTGTGGCTCAGGGTTTCTGCGGCCTTGACTTCAATTCCCAGATAAGCGCCCTGCTCGTTCTGGATCAGGAAATCGATTTCGTACCGGTTGTTGTATCTGAGGTGCATCAGTTTCCAGCGTGGGTGCAGGTCCATTTCTGCCGCCAGTTGGTTGTAAACCCATGTCTCAACAAGCTTGCCACATTGGTCTGCGGCTTCGGGTGTCATGGCTGTCAGCTGTTCAATGGTGCTGATGCCAAGCAGGTGCGCCATGAGTCCTGAGTCGGTCATGAACAGTTTATGCGCCTTGCCTGCACGGTCATAGTCTTTATGCGTCCATGCCGGGAGCATGTCGAGGACATACATGGCTTCAAGAGCATTGAAGTAGGTGGAGAGTGACTGCCAGGAGATTGCCATCTGGGTGCTGACTCCCCGCACATTGCTGAGCTTGCTTGAAAAAGCGGCGATGTATGGGAAAAGGTCTCTCAGGACGTCGGCTTTCTTGAATGCCCATTGATCCCGCAGATCGAGGATGACCTGATTCTCAAGGTAGTCGTGGTACCAACGGTAGCGCATATCTGCATTCTGTTTACCAATGAGTTCCGGGAAACCACCATTCAGGGCATGGGTGAGCACAACAAGGCGGTTGCAGACATCGCGGGACACATTGAATGGCAGTGCCCCCTGAAACATTCTTTCGAGAAAATCAGGTTCTGCCTGCATCTGTTCTGCAACAGTGAGTGTCCGCATACGCACAAAACCTGCCCTGCCTGCGAGCGATTCGTTGGCATGGGGCAGTTTCCGGTAATCGGCTGAGCCTGTGATGACGAACTGACCGGGAGCAGGGTTTTCATCAACAATGACCTTCATCTCGCCAATCAGTTCTGGAGCTTTCTGGACTTCATCAATCACCAGCCTGTCTGAGTTATGGTGTGTCAGGAAGAATTCTGGCGAGTTTCTGGCGGCATCCAGTTCTGCCTTGCGGTCAAGGTTCCGGTATTCTGCCTTGCCAATGTCCGCTGAACGCACCAGTGTGGTCTTACCGCATTGGCGGGGTCCAACCACCGACACAATACGATGGCATTCGAGCTGTGCCTTCAGTTCTTTTTCTGTCCATCGTGGAATCATAGATGCTCCCTGCTGTGAAATTTATAAGGTTTAAAGTGTGTAAATTATAAAGTATAAAGTGTGAAATTTATAAGGTTTAAAGTGTGAAATTTATAAAGTATGTCTGTAACACATTGAAAACAGGCAATAAAAAACCCACCGGCTTTCACCGATGGGTTGTCTCTGAAAAGGGCTTTTTTACAGGTTTCTGCCTGCGTAGTCTCTGGCGAACTGATAGGCGGTACGGCCTGTGCGGGAGCCACGCTGGAGTGCCCACTGGAGTGCCTCGGTACGGGACTGTCCGACAAGTTCGTCTGAACAGCCAAGGGATTTGAGCCAGTGTTCGCAGATGGCGAGGTATTCGTCCTGTGAGTAGGAGTAGAACGAGAGCCAGAGCCCGAAGCGGTCAGAGAGGGAGATTTTCTCGTCTGAGGTTTCGCCTGGGTGGATGTCGCCATTGTGGTCCAGATGGTAGCCACTGTTGTCTGCCTGTTTTTCTTCGAGCAAGTGACGGCGGTTGGAGGTGGCGTAAATCAGGACATTGTCTGGCTGGGCAGAGAGACTGCCATCGAGGGCGGCTTTGAGTGCCTTGTAGCTGCTGTCACCATCGTCAAAGGAAAGGTCATCGCAGTAGAGGATGAATTTCTCAGGACGGTTGGCAACGAGGTCAGAGATGTCATCCAGATCCATGAGGTCGTTTTTGTCGACTTCGATGAGTCTGAGCCCCTGGTCGGCAAAGCGGTTGAGGCAGGCACGGACAAGGGTGGATTTACCGGTACCCCGTGCGCCGGTCATGAGCACGTTGTTGGCGGGTTTGCCCTGCAGGAACTGCAGGGTGTTCTGTTCGAGCAGACTTTTCTGGCGGTCAACGAAGAACAGGTCTGTCAGCGCGACAGGTGAGATGTGTGCGATGGCTTTGAGGGTACCGATACCGTTTTTACGGCGCCAGCGGAATGCAGCGGTCGGGGTATTCCAGTCAACAGCGGCAACACCCTGCGCAGCCGGCAGTACTGCCTCAAGCCGGGTCAGTACTGCATCTGCGTGTTCGAGCAGTTTTTCCAGTTTGGTGATCATGATTGACGGCTTCTATTTAATGTTTGTTTTCAGCAGTTCAACAGGCAACAGCTGGATACCTCCGAGGGGGTATCTGTATTGCATTGTTGCCTATGGGCTTCTTTGCGAAAGGGAGATTGTACTCCCGCTCAGGTCAATAAAATAGGGGCAGTTTTTCTGCCCCTATCTGTTTCTATCCTGCTACAGCCTGATGGCTGTTTTCTGGAGATGTCTCCTGTTATGAGCGGTAGTCCGCATTGATGGAGACATAGTCGTGGGAGAGGTCGCTGGTCCACACGGTAGCGGTTGCATCACCACGGGCAAGGACGACACGGACAAGGATTTCTGGCTTGTTCATGACGCGCTGGCCGTCTTCTTCTTTGTAGGCTGGGTTTCTGCCACCGTCTTTCGCCACAAGGACATCATCCAGATAGAGTTCAAGCTTGGAGACATCGAGGTCTTCAACCCCCGCATAACCGATCGCGGCGAGGATACGGCCGAGGTTAGGGTCGGATGCGAAGAATGCGGTCTTGACGAGTGGAGAGTGTGCGATGGAGTACGCAATCTGACGGCATTCAGCCTCAGAGGTGCCCTGTTCAACGGTGATGGTGATGAACTTGGTTGCGCCTTCACCGTCACGGATGATTTTCTGGGAGAGTTCCTGTGCGAGGTCGGTCACCGCATCGAGCAGTGGCTGGTAGTTGGCAGAGGATGCATCGGTGATGCCGATGTCAACTTTGCCGGTCGCCATGAGGATGAGGGAGTCGTTGGTGGAGGTGTCGCCATCAACGGTCACACAGTTGAATGAACGGTTGACTGCGTATTTCAGCATGTCTTCGAGTACAGCCTGTGGCACTGTGGCATCGGTTGCCATGAAACCGAGCATGGTTGCCATGTTTGGATGGATCATGCCGGAGCCTTTGCACATGCCGGTGAGGGTCACGGTCTTGCCACCGAGTTCCAGGGTGCGGGATGCCGCCTTTGGAATGGTGTCGGTGGTCATGATGGATTCTGCTGCGTCTGCCCAGTTGTCAGCGCTCAGGTTGGCGATGGCTGCC
>CAZHQM010000005.1:0-22483 GCA_964534155.1 uncultured Oxalobacter sp. | reverse complement strand
GACCTTGTCTGCAGGCAGGGGTTCCAGAATGACGCCGGTGGAGAATGGCAGGACCTGTTCAGGTGCAACGCCGAGTTTTTCTGCGAGGGCGGCACTGGTGTTGACGGCATCACGGTAGCCGGATTCGCCGGTGCCTGCGTTTGCGTTGCCGGTGTTGACCATCAGGGC
Organism: uncultured Oxalobacter sp.; assembly: GCA_964534155.1. Taxonomy (GTDB): domain Bacteria; phylum Pseudomonadota; class Gammaproteobacteria; order Burkholderiales; family Burkholderiaceae_D; genus Oxalobacter. The sequence continues at coordinate 22,315 of CAZHQM010000005.1, read as the reverse complement.
ACGGATGGATTTGCCTGCGGCTTTGACCTTTTCGAGGTTTTCACGGCAGATCTGGACAGGTGCGGCACAGAAGCGGTTCTTGGTGAAGACGCCTGCAACGGTTGCACCGTCTTCCAGACGGATGACACAGAGGTCTTTGCGGTTCTGTTTCTTGATTTCAGCCATTGCGTAGCCGAGTTCAAGCCCTGCGACAGGTTTGAGGTCAGCGGCTACCGGTGCGGTCAGGTTCACAGCCATTTTTACACCCTTTCAGTTTGTTGTTTCAGTTGGTGCCTGCAGTTATGCCAGTTTGCCGTGGCAGTGTTTGTATTTTCTGCCACTGCCGCAAGGGCATGCTTCGTTTCTGCCGACACGAGGAATTTCTTCTTCGCCCAGATCACCATCGCTGAGTGTGGTCTTGAAGGTGATCTTCTGTTTGCCACCCTGCTGTGGCTGGTCTGCCTGCTGTGCCTGTGCCGCTTTTGCCATCGCTTCTTCAATGCGGCGGCGTTCTTCTTCAGCACGGGCTGCCATAGCGCGTTCTTCGGCCTCGACTTCTTCACGGGTACGGATGCGGACAAGGAAGAGGACCTTGGTTGCATCGTCTCGGATCATCTGAAGCATCTGGTCGAAGAGCTTGAAGGATTCAAACTTGTATTCCTGCTCTGGATTCTTGTGTGCGTAGCCACGCAGGTGAATACCACGGCGCAGGTGATCCAGTGCGGAGAGGTGTTCACGCCAGAAGGTGTCCATGCTCTGCAGGATAATGCCGCGCTGGTATTCGTTCCACGCTTCGTGGTCGACACGGGAGACTTTCTCTTCGTAGATCGCATCGGTGACACGCAGGATTTCCTCAAGGATCTCATCGTCGGTGAGGGTCTTGTCGTCTTCCAGCATCTGGGCGATTGGAATCTCGACCTGCCAGCCGTTTTTCAGTTCTTTCTCAAGACCGTCGATGTCCCACTGTTCTTCGATGGATTCTTCAGGCACATAGTTGCGGAAGATGTCGGTGAAGGTGCCATGGCGCAGGTTCTGTGCGAGTTCCATGGTGTCCTCCATTTCGAGGAGTTCATTACGTTCCTCGTACATGACCTTACGCTGGTCATTCGCAACGTCGTCGTATTTCAGCAGGTTCTTACGCATGTCGAAGTTGTGGCCTTCAACCTTGCGCTGTGCGGATTCGATGGACTTGGTGACGATGCGGGATTCAATCGCCTCACCACGTGGCATCTGCAGACGGTCCATGATGGCGCGCATCTTGTCGCCTGCGAAAACGCGGAGGAGTTCGTCGTCCAGAGAGAGGTAGAAACGGGAGGAACCTGGGTCACCCTGACGTGCGGATCGGCCACGGAGCTGGTTGTCAACACGGCGGGATTCGTGGCGTTCGGTACCGATGATGTGCAGACCACCCTGCTGCACGACGAAGTCGTGCAGGGACTGCCATTCATCGTAGAGTTTCTTGATCTTCGCGTCTTTTTCTTCTTCTGGGATGCTGTCATCCGCTTCGAGGAATTCGACCTGTTTCTCAACATTGCCACCCAAGACAATATCGGTACCACGACCTGCCATGTTGGTCGCGATGGTGATCATCTTAGGACGGCCAGCCTGTGCAACGATGTGCGCTTCCTTCTCATGCTGTTTTGCGTTCAGCACGTTGTGAGGCAACCCCATCTTCTGCAGGAAGGCGGAGATTTTTTCAGAATTCTCAATGGAGGTGGTACCGACCAGGACAGGCTGCCCACGTTCGTAGCAGTCCTTGATGTCGTTGAGCATCGCTTCGTATTTTTCTTCTTCGGAGCGGTAAACGAGGTCGGATGCGTCTTTACGCAGGTTTGGCTTGTTGGTTGGGATGACCACGGTTTCCAGACCGTAGATGTCCTGGAATTCGTATGCCTCAGTATCCGCAGTACCTGTCATACCAGACAGTTTCTTGTACATACGGAAGTAGTTCTGGAAAGTGATGGATGCCAGTGTCTGGTTTTCAGACTGGATCTTGACATGCTCTTTCGCTTCAACCGCCTGATGCAGGCCATCAGACCAACGGCGGCCGTCCATGAGTCGACCGGTGAATTCGTCAACGATGACGACGATGCCGTTCTGGACGACATAGTGCTGGTCGCGGTGGAAAAGTGCGTGTGCACGCAGTGCCGCATACAGGTGATGGACGAGGATGATGTGCGCCGCATCGTAGAGGGACGCGCCTTTTGGCAGCAGTCCCATTTCTGCGAGAATCTTTTCTGCTTTTTCGTAACCGGCATCGGTGAGGTAGACCTGACGGGTCTTTTCATCCTTGGTGTAGTCGCCTGGGACTTCAATCTTGCCTTTGCCATCCTTGGTTTCTTCACCGATCTGCAGGGTCAGCTGTGGTGGGATCTTGTCGATCTGGTAGTACAGGTCGCTGTTTTCTTCTGCCTGACCGGAGATGATGAGTGGTGTACGTGCTTCGTCAATCAGGATGGAGTCAACTTCGTCGACGATACCGTAGACAAGGCCACGCTGGACCCTGTCCTTGACGGAGTAGACCATGTTGTCGCGCAGGTAGTCGAAACCGAATTCGTTGTTTGTGCCGTAGGTGATGTCTGCCGCATAGGCTTCACGTTTTTCTTCGTGGTTCTTGGTTGGCAGGTTGACACCGGTGGTGAGACCGAGCCAGCCATAAAGGCGGGACATCCATTCCGCATCGCGCTGTGCCAGATAGTCGTTGACGGTGACGACATGGACACCCTTGCCGGTCAGACCGTTCAGGTAGGCAGGCAGGGTCGCCACAAGGGTCTTACCTTCACCGGTCGCCATTTCGGAAATCTTGCCGTAATGCAGGACCATACCGCCGATGAGCTGGACGTCGAAGTGACGCATTTTCAGCACACGCTTACTTGCTTCACGGCAGACGGCAAACGCTTCAGGCAGCAGGTTGTCAAGGCTTTCGCCATTGGCAAGACGACGCTGGAACTCTGGGGTTTTCGCTTTCAGTTCTTCATCGGAAAGCGCCTCCATGGCGGGTTCCAGGGCATTGATCTGCGCTACGGTTCTTCCGTATTTCTTCAACAGACGGGAATTACGGCTACCAAAAATACTGGTTAAAAAGGACATGGCACATCCATTCAATTAAGCAGTCGGTTTCACTGCATGACAAACGCCCCGTATACCGTATACACAGGGCACAAAAAGTTAATGTTACATTCTAGCACGCCTGATTTTCCACTTTCTGCCTTTGAATCAAGCGATAGCAATGTTTCAGGGAATAATGGGGGTATCTTGTGTTTTTTCAAGGGAACTGTTGTTTTTCATGGAGACTGTGGGTATCGTTTAGCTGTGTTTTATTATTCAGGTTTTGGCTTTTCCTTTTTTCACCGATGAAAAGAACAGGCTCTTTTTCCACACCAACCGCTTATCTCGGCAAGCAGGACCGTATGGGCAGGATCATGCATACGGCGAAGCAGTATGAGCGCATCACGAATGTGTGCCGTTCTTTCATGCCGGCATGGTTCAGGTGGTGCAGTGTGCTGCGCCTTGAGGATGGGGTGCTGGTGATCGGTGCGCCGAACCAGACATTGGCGGCAAGGGTGAGGCAGTATGCGGTCCAGCTCCGCAGCGGGCTGGTCGAGAAGGGAATCCCTGTCAGCAGTATCCGCATGAAGGTGACTTTCGAACAGCCGCCTGCCGACCAGAAAAAGCCTGTTCACGCCCGCCGGCTTTCAGAAAAAGCAAGGGCTTCTTTCGAAGCCCTTTACAGGAATCTTGCGGATGAGAAGGCAGATTCCAGACTGCTGGATTCTCTCAGGCAACTGCTGGAGAACCGATAGATCCACTTAAGCAGGGACCCACTCCAGTCCAGAATTCTCGACCAGGTCTGCCGGCGCTTCTGTCGCATCTTCAAAGGATACAACTTCATACGCTTCTGGCTGTGCAAGCAGTGCACGGATCAGCTTGTTGTTGAGCGCATGGCCAGATTTGTGCGCAGAGTAGGATGCCAGCATTGGCATACCGATGTTGTACAGGTCACCGACTGCATCCAGGATCTTATGGCGGACAAACTCATCTTCATAGCGCAGACCATATGGGTTGAGGATATGGTATTCGTCCATGACGATGGCGTTTTCCAGTGAGCCACCGCGTGCGAGACCCATGCTGCGGAGCAGTTCAACATCTTTCACGAAGCCGAAGGTACGTGCACGGGAGACATCTCTCACATAGGAGTCTTTACCGAAGTCAACGGTCGCCTGCTGATGGGTTGAGTCGATGGCAGGGTGGTTGAATTCGATGAAGAAATCGAGCTTGAAGCCGTTGTATGGTTCCAGTTTCGCCCATTTCAGGTTCTTGCCCTCACCTTCAGAGATTTCGACGGTTTTCTTCAGCTTGATGAATTTCTTCGGTGCATCCTGTTCTCTCAGGCCTGCCTGCTGCAGGAGGAAAACGAAGGTGGATGCGGAACCATCCATGATAGGAATTTCTTCAGAGCTGACATCAACGTGCAGGTTGTCAACGCCCAGACCAGAGCAGGCGGACATGAGGTGCTCGATGGTTGAGATGCGGACACCGTCTTTCACGATGGTGGATGCCATCATGGTTTCGCCGATGACATCAGCGCTGACAGGGATGGAAACCTTAGGGTCTAGATCAGTACGATGAAAGACAATGCCAGTGTCAGGAGCTGCTGGACGCAGGGTCAGCTTGACTTTCAGACCTGAGTGAAGTCCGATGCCAACTGTTGTCGTGGTTCGCTGAATTGTTCTCTGTTTATACATAAAATCGATACTGAATCTGTGTATTCCCACCTAAAACAGGCATCATTTCAAAACATTAGACACCATTAGGCAAATTAAGGATTCCAATTTTACCCCTGATTTAAAATTCTTGCAGAGCGACTGTCAGTTTTTCAACAGATTATGTTGTTACTGTCTGTAACAATACAGGTGCAGGAGGAGCTGCCCGCACCTGTTTCTGCCTGATTTCTCCCGCTTATTTCGCCTGATTACGCAGGAAAGATGGGATGTCGTAGGTATCCATGCCATCTTTTTCCATGGATTTGACCATATCGCCTGCAGTTGCAGGATCCCAGCCGGAAATGCCATTACGGAACACAGCAGGAATGTCAGATGGATCTGCCGGTGGGTGGCTGGCAACTTCTGCCGCCGCTGCCTGCAGGGCATCTGCTGGCGCGACAGTATTGGTCACGACTGGGACATCGACTGGCGCCACAACAGGCGCAACTGCTGGAGTTGGAGCAGGTGCTGGTGCCGCACCTTCGCTTGGTTTATCCAGACCGGTTGCGACCACGGTGACGCGCAGGTCGTCGCCCATGGAGTCGTCATAAGCAACACCCTGTGCAATGGTTGCATTAGGGGATGCGAATTCACGGACAACCGCCATGACCTGTTTGATTTCCTTACCTTTGAGGCTCTTGCTTGCGGTGACATTGACCAGGACACCACGTGCACCAGACAGGTTGATACCGTCGAGCAGTGGAGATGCGACAGCTTCCTGAGCTGCAGCGACTGCACGGTCGGAACCGGTTGCCACTGCGGTACCCATCATTGCCTTGCCCTGTTCTGCCATGATGGTCTTCACGTCGTTGAAGTCAACGTTGATGTGACCACGGACATTGATGATTTCTGCGATACCGGCAACTGCGTTGTTCAGCACATCATCAGCGTGCTGGAACCATTCAAGCATGCTGTCGTCTTCGTAGATTTCTTCCAGCTTCTCATTGAGGATGACGATGAGGGAGTCAACGTGTTCACCCAGTGCGTCAAGACCTTCTTCTGCCATCTGCATGCATTTCGCACCTTCGTAAGAGAAAGGCTTGGAAACGACTGCAACAGTCAGTGCGCCGAGTTTCTTCGCAATCTCTGCGATGACTGGAGATGCACCAGTACCAGTACCGCCACCCATGCCGGCAGCGATGAAGACCATGTGTGCGCCACGCAGGGCATCTTCAATGCGGTCACGGGATTCCTCTGCCAGTTTGCGGCCAACGTCTGGACGCATACCTGCACCAAGACCGGTTTCACCGATCTGGATGATGGTATCTGCACTGGAGTGGGACAGTGCCTGCGCATCGGTGTTCGCAGCGATGAATTCCACGCCGGAAACACCTTTGTTGATCATGTGCTGGACGGCATTGCCACCTGCGCCGCCAACACCAACAACCTTGATAACAGTACCAAGGGCTGCTGGATCATCAACCATATCAAATTCCATTTTCTGCTCCTATTTTTCACTCCCGTTTATGGGAGCGCTCAACCAAAATCAATTTAATCCTTATGTTCCTGAATCAGATGTTGCTCAAGAACCAATCTTTGACCTTCGTAATGAAACCGCTGGTCGCATCCTGCTTGGTCACAGCAACCTTGCCCTGTTTCTGCAGCCTGATCGATTCGAGCAGCAGACCATGCACGGTGGAATAACGAGGGCTCTTCACAACATCTGCCAGATGACCGTCATACCGAGGAAGCCCCAGATGGACAGGTCTGCCGAAAATCTTTTCTGCCAGCGGCAACATGCCAGGCAACTGAACGGTACCACCAGTCAGGACAATGCCTGATGCGAGGTACTGTTCATACCCTGAATCGTCGATAATCTTCTTGGCGGTTTCAAAGAGTTCTGCCATGCGTGCCTCAATGATGGCTGCCAGCATCTGGCGTGGATACTGGGCTGCAGGTCTGCCTCCAATACCTGGGGCAACCACAACTTCATCTGGCGAAACCATGGATTTCATCGCTGCACCGTAGCGCATCTTGATTTCATTCGCATCATCGACTGGGGTGCGGAAAATCATCGCGATGTCATTGGTGACCTGATCGCCTGCGATTGGAATGACGCTGGTATGGCGAACAACGCCATCGATATAAATCGCAATGTCAGAGGTACCACCACCGATATCAATCAGTGCAACGCCCATTTTCTTTTCTTCTTCGGTCAGCACCGCATCAGAAGAGGCAATCGGCTGAAGGATGAGGTCAGAGACATCAAGCTTGCATCGGCGGACGCATTTGACGATGTTATCGACCGCTGAGACCTTTCCTGTCACCATGTGCGCTTTGACTTCGAGACGCATACCGCTCATACCCAGCGGATCCTTGATGCCTTCATGACCATCAACAACGTATTCCTGGGTCACTTCGTGGATGAACTGATCTCCCTCAGGCAAAGCAAAAGACTTCGCCATTTCCATAACACGGTTAACATCAAACTGGGAAATCTCGCGGTTTTTCAGGGAAATCATGCCCGTGGAATTGAAACTGCGGATATGCCCGCCGGCGATACCGGTGCAGACGACATCTGCATTCTCACCCGCCATGGTTTCCGCCTCTTTCAATGCACTCTCAATCGATGCAACGGTTGCATCGAGATCTACCACAATCCCTTTCTTCAGCCCTTTGGATTCATTCTGACCGATACCGATAATCCGGTACTGGTCATCCGCCAGAACTTCCGCAATGATTGCAACGATCTTCGATGTCCCGATGTCGAGACCTACAATGATGTTTCTTTCTTCTTTCGCCATACTGCTACTGTCCTACTCTCGCCGCCGCGACCCTTTTTCAACTTTTACTGTTTCTTCATCTGCCTCACGCACTTCGTCTGCGCTGTTCTCATCAGAAGCCGATGCTGCTTTCCGGCTCAGCCGCAAAGCCACCCCATTTCGATACCGCATATCAATGGATGCAATCGCATCTCCATACCGTGCATTCAGACGGGGATAGAGTTTCACGAACCGGTCCAACAGGGTTTTCAATGCCTGCCCTTCGTCTTCCCTGCCGAACAGGACAACGAGACCGCTTTCTGTCGTGACAGACCAGGCATACCGGTCTGACAGTTTCACCGTCACAGGTATCAAATGGACTTCTGCGAACCGTTTGGCAAACGCCTGATACTGGGTAATCACTTCCTTACCACTGCCATCTGGTCCGTAGAATCTCAGTTTTCCATATTTCCCGCGGACAGTTTCAGGGTCCACGGTAAAAACCTCTCCTTCTTCTGACAGCAGCCGGTCGCCGCCGTCTCCCCAAGGCCCGACTGCATGATGCTCTTCAATCGAGACCACCAGTTTGTCTGGCCATTCCCTGCGTACACTGGCTTTGTGCACCCAGGGTACTTTTTCAAATGCCGCGCGAACTGCTTCCAGATTCACGGTGTAAAAGTTGCCTTTGACTTCTGGAACCGCCATGTTCTTGACAGCGATGTCATTGACATGTTCCAGTGAACCACCATCCATCGACTGGACTTTCACAACCCGCACTGCGTGATCAGACCGTTTGAAAAACCATATACATGTCCCTCCCACTGCGATGACAAAGAACACCAGCAGGAAAAAGTTGGATATGGCTTTCAGTAAACGGACGTTCTGCCACATAACTTACTTGAATCTCTTCCTCAGTCCTGCTTGTGCTTGATGTGGTCCAGTGTCGCACCTTCAACAAGGGTGACACACAGGTCTTCATAGCTCAGACCGGTCTGTTTTGCAGCCATTGGCACCAGAGAGTGACCAGTCATACCTGGAGAGGAATTCAGTTCCAGCAGGAATGGCTTGCCATCGCTTTCACGCAGCATCACATCAATACGGCCCCAGCCACGGCATCCCAGTGACTTGTAAGCCTGCACAGCATAATCCTGTACTGCCTTCTCAACTTCTGGATCGAGTCCACATGGGCACAGGTACTGGGTTTCAGTACCGAAGTATTTGTTGTGGTAGTCGTAGTTCGCATCCGGTGCAATGATGCGGATGACTGGGAGTGCCTGTGGCTCACCGTCTTTATCAAGAATCGCACAGGTCAGTTCCTTGCCCGCAATGAATTCTTCTGCCAGCACAGAGCGGTCGAGCTCAACCGCTTTCTGATACGCTTCAGCCAGCTGGTCTGGAGAGGTGACTTTGGTCAGACCGATGGTGGAGCCTTCGTGTGCCGGTTTGACAATCAGCGGCAGTCCCAGATATTCCACGACTTCCATTGGGTCAGAGTCAGCCTTCAGTTCCATGTAACGGGGAGTTGGCAGACCATCTGCAATCCACAGGCGTTTGGTCATGATCTTGTCCATCGCAATCGCGGATGCCATGACACCGGAGCCTGTATAAGGAATCTGCATCTGTTCCAGCATACCCTGAACGCAGCCATCTTCACCGTAGCGGCCATGCAGGGCGATGAAAACACGGTCAAACTTCTCATTCTGAAGGCTTGCGGCATCCTGAACACCGGTATCGAACAGGTGTGCGTCAACGCCCTTGCTCTTCAGTGCTTCACAGACTGCCGCACCGGAAACCAGTGAGACTTTACGTTCTGCAGCCTTGCCCCCGTACAGGACGCCCACTTTACCCAAATTCTTTGCACTCATTATCTTCTCTCTATCTGTCCTACCGGACGGTTATTCCTTGATACCGATTTCAATCAGTCTGCCACCCACATTGGTGATGGAACCTGCACCCATGGTCAGAATCACGTCATTGTCCTGCGCCATATTCACCAGCACTTTTGGCATTTCGTTGATGTCTTCCACGAAAACCGGATTGACCTTGCCTGCCACACGGATGGTACGCGCCAAGGTTCTGCCATCTGCCGCTACAATCGGCTGTTCACCTGCCGCATAGACTTCACCGAGCACCAGCATATCGGCACCATGCAGGACACGGACAAAGTCCTCGAACAGGTCACGGGTACGGGTATAACGGTGAGGCTGGAAGGCAACAACCAGTCTTCTGCCAGGATAAGCACCACGTGCTGCCGCAATGGTCGCTGCCATCTCGGCTGGATGATGACCGTAGTCGTCAACCACATTCACAGTGACCACGGAGCCATCATCCTTCTGCAGTCTGGTTTCGCCCAGACGGGTGAAGCGGCGGTTGACGCCATTGAATTTTTCCATCGCACGCTGGATTGACGCATCGTCAACACCCAGCTCACGGGCAATCGCAATCACCGCACAGGCGTTCTGGACATTGTGCATACCTGGCTGGTTCAGCTTGATTTCCAGTGGTTCGTGACCTTTCTGCAATGCGGTGAAGAGCATCAGGGTGCCTTCTGCACGTGCATCGATTGCGCGGACATCGGCATCTTCATGGAAGCCGTAAGTCGTGATTGGCTTGGAGACCAGTGGCAGGATCTCACGGACATTCTTGTCATCGATACAGAGCATGACACGGCCATAGAATGGCAGGTTCTGGGTAAACGAGATGAATGCCTGTTTCAACCGCGCGAAATCGTGACCGTAGGTATCCATATGGTCAGCATCGATGTTGGTGATGACTTCGATGACCGGTGTCAGGTTCAGGAATGATGCATCGGATTCATCGGCTTCCGCCACGATGAAGTCACCGGTTCCCAGACCTGCATTGGCGCCTGCACTGTTGAGGCGACCGCCAATGACGAAGGTCGGATCCATACCTCCTTCTGCGAGCACACTCGCAACCAGACTGGTGGTGGTTGTCTTGCCATGGGTACCGGCAATCGCAATACCTTTCTTGAGACGCATCAGTTCTGCCAGCATGACTGCACGTGGCACAATCGGAATGTTATGCCGGCGTCCAGCAAGGACTTCAGGGTTGTCTTCCTTGATGGCGGTGGAAACGACAATCGCATCCGCGCCTTCAATGTTTTCTGCCTTGTGCCCCTGCATGACGGTCGCACCCAGCGCCGCCAGATGACGGGTGGTTGCATTGCTGGAGAGATCAGAGCCGGTGATCTGATAACCGAGATTCAACAGCACCTCGGCAATACCGCTCATCCCACTGCCACCGATTCCGACAAAATGGATTTTCTTAACTTTATGCTTCATTTCAGTTTCCGCTTGCAGCTTTCTTCAGAATGTCTGCAATCCTTTCGTTAGCGTCCCTACGGCCGAGTGCATATGCCTTCTCAGCCATTTCATAACATTTTTCACGGGTCAAGCCGGCCATGAGGTCTGCCAGACGCTGTGGCGTCATTTCTTTCTGAGGCAGATGAACGGCTGCCCCTTCCTTATCCATAAATACTGCGTTATCACGCTGGTGTGACGTGCTTGAGACTACCAGAGGCACCAACACACTGGCAACGCCCGCAACTGTTAATTCTGACACAGTTATCGCACCTGCACGGCAGATAACGACATCGGCATCGGCATAATGTGCCGCCATATCATCGATAAACGGTACAACATTCGCCTGAACGCCCGCCTTGGCATACAGTGCCTTGGTACTGTCGAGATGGTCACGCCCCGTCTGATGAATGACCTCAGGACGCTGGTCTTCAGGAATCAGCGCCAAAGCAGCAGGCATGGTCTGATTAAGCGCCTGCGCCCCCAGACTGCCTCCGACCATCAGGATTTTCAGCTTGCCGGTACGCTGGGCATAGCGCTGTGCAGGAACAGGCACCGCCTTGATCACATCACGGACAGGATTGCCTGTGCAGACCGCCTTGGATGCCGCCTCGCCATAATTGCCAGGGAAACCGAACAGCACATATTTCGCAGAAGAAGCCAGTGCCTTGTTGGACAGCAGAAGCGCCGCATCCGCATTCACAACGACAACAGGAATACCCTTGCTGGTCGCAGCCTTGCCACCTGGTACAGTGACATAGCCCCCCATCCCGACAACGAGATTCGGTTTCCGACGGTCCATGATGCCCTTGCAGGCAAAATAGGAGCCGATCAGTTTGAACGCTCCTGAAATCATATGACCGATACCTTTGCCCCGCAGCCCCGCAAAGTTGATGGTGTCCATCTCAATGCCATGCTGAGGAACAATCTTGCCTTCCATGCCATGTGAGGTACCCAGCCAAGTGACCTCCCAGCCTTCTTTTCTCATGGTGTCTGCAATCGCAAGCCCCGGGAAGATATGCCCCCCGGTACCAGCAGCCATGATAATCATCCGTTTCGCCATTACGATTTACCTCCTCGCAGGACCTTACGGTTCTCATAGTCAATCCGCAGCAGGATTGCCAGTGCGATACAGTTCATGATGATCCCGGAACCACCGAAGCTGACCAGTGGCAGGGTCAGACCCTTGGTTGGCAGGAGACCGATGCTCACACCGATGTTGATGAAAGTCTGGACACCGATCCAGATACCGATACCCTGGGCAACCAGACCAGCATAGACACGGTCCATCAGCACACTCTGGCGACCGATGTGGAATGCACGTTTGACAATCCAGTAGAACATACAGACAACAGCCAGCACACCGACAAAACCCAGCTCTTCACCAATGACCGCCATGATGAAGTCAGTGTGCGCTTCTGGCAGGTAATGCAGTTTCTCGACACTGCCACCCAGACCGACACCGAAAATCTCACCACGGCCGAATGCAATCAGGGAGTGGGACAGCTGATAGCCTTTGCCCAGTGCGTTGACTTCATCCCAAGGATCCAGATAGGCGAAGAAACGGGCACGGCGCCATGGAGAGAAAATAATCATCGCTGAGAACAGGGAACCCAGCACACCGACCATCCCCAGGAACCAGACCTTGTTGAAGCCGCCAAGGAACAGGATGCCCATTGCGATACAGACGATAACACCGAGAGCACCCATGTCAGGTTCCATCATCAGCAGGATACCGACAATCCCCATCAGGATAGCAATCGGCATGAAGCCTTTGGTCAGGCGGTGCATGTATTTCTGGTTGTTGACCGTAAAGTGCGCGACATACAGCACCATCGCCAGCTTCATGATTTCAGAAGCCTGAACCGTGAACACCCTCAGATTAATCCAGCGGTGAGCCCCTTTTGCACCGATACCAACCCCAGGAATCAGCACAAGCACCAGCAGGAATGTCGCCCCCAGAAAGAACCACCAGGAGCGTTTCTGCCAGGTATCGATATGGACACGGAATGCCAGCCAACCAGCAATAATCCCGCCAATCACAAAGACAATCTGACGGACAAAATAATATTCACCCCAGTGGATACGGCTCTTCGGCGCATCAGGCAATGCAACCGATGCGGAATAGACCATGACGATGCCGAGAACCATCAATGACAAGGAGACAAGCAGCAGCGGCTTGTCCCAGTACATTGCCTGAGCCTCTTTTACCGGCGAAGTCTCAGGCTTCTTCCGCGAGAGCCAGGCAAGAAATGTATCCTTCAGCGTTTGGGGTTTCAACGCCTCCAGATTGAAATTGACGTTCATTATCGAACCTCCCCTGCATTGTCAGCGAGTTTTTCCACTTGGGCGACAAACACCTGGGAGCGATGCGCATAGCTGCGGAACATATCCATACTTGCGCAGGCAGGGGATAGCAGGACAATGTCGTTTTCCCCTGCAAGTTCCGCACCTTTATCAACCGCTTCCTCAAGCGTGTCACAGTAAATCTGTTCAACACCGGTGACCTTCAGCGCTTCGTGGATGATATCGGCATCCTTACCGATCAGCAGCACCGCACGGACATTCGCCGCGACTGCGTCACACAGTGGTGAGAAATCCTGACCTTTACCGAGACCGCCGGCAATCAGGATCAGATTCTTTTTACCTGAAGCGCCCTTGCCCAGGCCCTCAACTGCCGCAAGGGTCGCACCGACGTTGGTACCCTTGCTGTCATCGATGTAGGCAACGCCTTTCACTGTCCGGATCAACTCGACACGGTGTGGCTCGCCGCGGTATTCACGCAAGGTCTGCAGCAGTGGCTCATATGGCAGATCGATGGAAGTACAAAGCGCCAGCGCCGCCAGGGCATTGCTTGCGTTGTGGCGTCCCTGGATACGCAGGGCATTGGCTGGCATCAGGTCACGGATACCATCCCCCGTACCGACAGAGAGCCATTCCACATCGTTGACCATATGCAGACCGAAATGCCCCTTCTCAGTTGTCGCATCGGTACCGAAAGTCACCACCCTGTCACCGGCAGACTGCATCGCCATGACCATGTCATCATCACGGTTCAGCACACGGACAGTCCTGGTGTTGAAAATCTTTGCCTTCGCATCCGCATAAGCCTGCATACCGCCATGCCAGTCCAGATGGTCCTGCGTCACATTCAGGACAGTTGCCGCATTCGGCTGCAGGGAATCGGTTGTGAACAGCTGGAAACTGGACAGTTCAAGCACCCAGACCTCAGGCAGAGCATCCTTCTCAATCTCTTCAAGCAGAACATCCAGAGCCGCTGGACTGATGTTGCCTGCCAGACGGACTGTCTTGCCAGCAGTACGGCACATATGACCGGTCAGGCTGGTGGTCGTGGTCTTGCCGTTTGTCCCGGTCACCGCCAGGATATCAGGGCGGTAGCCCTTCTCTGCTTCCAGATCCTGCAGGGCATGGGCAAACATCTCGATTTCACTCCAGACAGGAACACGGTTTGCCTCGGCATAAGCCAGGATTGGCTTCAGCTCGACAAATGGACGCAACCCAGGGCTGACAGCAATCACATCAATACCGCCAAGATCCAATGCATCGAATTCACCGCCAATGAATGTCACAGCTGGAATCTTTTCCTTCAGCTGCGGCAGTCTGTCAGGATTCTCACGGGTATCCGCCACAACAACCGAAGCACCACACCAGGCACTCCAACGGGCCATCGCCAGACCGGATTCACCCAGTCCCAGAACCAGTACTTTTTTTCCTGTCAGTTTCATATTTATCTCATCTTCAATGTAGCCAGACCAATCAGGACCAGAATGATGGTGATGATCCAGAAACGGATAACCACTTTCGTTTCCTTCCATCCCTTCTGTTCAAAGTGATGGTGCAGTGGCGCCATCAGGAAAATACGGCGGCCTTCACCGTATTTTTTCTTCGTATATTTAAAGTAAGTGACCTGCAGCATGACAGAAATGGTTTCTGCCACGAAAATGCCCCCCATGATCGCCAGCAGGATTTCCTGACGGACGATGACAGCCAGTGTGCCCAGTGCACCACCCAGAGCCAGCGCGCCAACGTCACCCATGAACATCTGAGCTGGATGCGCGTTGAACCAGAGGAATGCCAGACCGGCACCTGCCATCGCACCACAGAAAATCACCAGCTCATCAGTGCCTGCGATATGAGGAACAACAAAGATTTCAGAAGCGGTTGGGTTGCCGGAAACATAAGCGAACACACCCAGTGCACCACCGACCAAAATGGTTGGCACAATGGTCAGACCGTCGAGACCATCAGTCAGGTTGACTGCATTACTGGTGCCGACAATCACGAAATAAGTCAGGATCATGAAACCCCAGATACCCAGCGGATAACCGAAGGTGGTGAGGCATGGCAGCACGATATCCATCTGTTTTGGCAGATCGGAACTGAAACCGCCCGAAACCCAGTTCATGAACAGGGACCAGACCTCAGCATTGGAATGCCCCATCAGGCAGAACGCCAGATAGACAGCAGAGACAATACCGATCAGGGACTGCCAGAAATATTTTTCACGGGAACGCATCCCGTTTGGATCCTTGTAAACCACCTTGCGGTAATCATCGACCCAGCCAATCGCACCATAACCCAAGGTCACCAGCAGCATGACCCAGATGAAGCGGTTAGACCAGTCACACCAAAGCAGGGTACCGACTGCAATCGCGATCATGATCAGGATACCGCCCATGGTCGGCGTACCGGACTTGACCAGATGGGTCTGAGGACCATCCGTACGGACAGCCTGTCCAACTTTCAGGCGGGTCAACTGACGGATAACCGCAGGACCTGCAGCAAGCCCAATGACCAAAGCGGTCAACGTCGCCATCACACCTCTGACAGGGACACTGCCAATGATGCACTGCTCACTGATACCATTGATAATATTTGCCAGCCACAGCAGCATTTCAACAACCTTCCTTCTTATCCATCAACTGGTCCACCACTCTTTCCATTTTCATAAAGCGGGAACCCTTCACCAACACAACCGTTTCCGTTGTCGTTGCATCTCTCAGCACACGGTTCAGTTCATCCAGACTGTCAAAATGCTGAGCACCCTGACCGTATGCCTGAACCGCCGCACGCGTCATATCACCAAACCCGAGGAAAAGACCGATACCGCGTTCTTTCGCATAAGCACCGACCTCCTCATGGAACCGTTCGCCATCCTTGCCGACCTCGCCCATATCGCCCAGTACCAGAATGGTCTTGGATGCAAGTTCAGCCAGCACATCAATCGCCGCACGGACAGAATCCGGATTGGCGTTGTAAGTATCATCAATCAGCAGGGCGCCGTTATAAGCCTGTTTCCGTTCAAGACGACCACGGACAGGGCTGAAAGCCTCCAGACCACGGACAATCTCATCGATTCCCAGCCCCGCCGCATAGGCACTTGCCGCCGCCGCCATCGCATTGCGGACATTGTGGCGTCCCTGCGTTGCCAGATTCACCTGCACAGTCTCACCCGCCACAGTCAGATCCAGCACAGTCAATCCATTCTCAATCCCGTATTCAGCAGAGACATCCGCATCATCAGTAAAGCCGAAAGTCACTGTCTTACGGTCACCTGCCATCTCACGCCACAACGGAGCGTATTCCTCATCAGCAGGGAAAACCGCAACACCATCCGCAGGCAGCAGACGGATCGCAGTACCGTTTTCACGGGCAGAAGCCTCAATCCCATCGAAGAACTCCTGATGCTCACGCTGGGCATTGTTCACCAGCGCCACTGTTGGGCAGGCGGTCTCCGTCAACCCGACCATCTCGCCCGGATGGTTCACACCCATCTCAATCACTGCCGCATCATGATGTGCATCCAGACCGAACAGGGTCAGTGGCACACCAATGTCATTGTTCAGATTGCCAGCAGTCGCCAGGAAGGCATCACCATAAGCCGCCCGCAGGATGGATGCCGTCATTTCCTTGGTGGTCGTCTTGCCGTTGCTGCCCGTCACACCAATCACAGGAATATCAAACTGACGGCGCCAGCCACCTGCAATCTGACCGATTGCCAGACGGGTATCCGGCACAACCAGTGCAGGCAATGGATAGCCCTCAGGCAGCTGCTCAACCACCACAGCCGCAATACCTTTATCCACCAGATCTGGCAGGAATCTGTGGGCATCGAAATTCTCACCTTTCAATGCAACAAACAGACAACCAGGCTCCAGACGGCGGCTATCGGTACTGATGCCATCAAACTGCGCATCCACCGTTACACGGCTGTCTTTGACCCACTGCTGGATCTGTGAAAGAGACGCCTTCATCGGGTTACCTTTCCCCTACTCGTTTATCCAATGCCTGAGCAACATGGTCGGCATCCAGGAATGGATATTTAGTTCCCTTGATTTCCTGATAGGTCTCATGTCCCTTACCTGCCAGGAAAACCACATCTTTGGCAGATGCTTCCGCAACCACCTTCTCAATCGCTTCGGCACGGTTCGCCAACCGCCGTGGCACACGCTTCATGCCTGCCACAATCTGGTCGATGATGCCTTCTGGATCCTCGCTGCGAGGGTTGTCGCTTGTCACGACAATCCTGTCCGCGAGTTCAGAAACCGCCCCCATCTGAGGACGCTTGCCCGGATCACGGTCACCGCCACAGCCGAACACACACCAGAGCTCACCACCACGGGAATCCGCCACCTGACGCAGGGTTTCCAGACCCTTTTCCATCGCATCAGGTGTATGTGCAAAATCAATCACAACCAATGGGGCATCCTTGCCCCCCATCCGCTGCATCCGTCCTGGAGGAGGCACCAACTGACCGACAGAAGCCGCTGCATCCTGCCAGGCCACATCCGCAGCCAACAGCACACCCAGCACACCCAGCACATTGCTGATATTGAAACGTCCGACCAGTTTTGGGCTGACACCGGCAGACTGGCCGTTGAACCCGATGGTGAAATCAACACCATCATCACGGTTGCTGATCCCTGTTGCAGACAGGGTCGGAATACCGGCATCCACACCTTCCAAGGTATAACCGGTCAAGGCATACCGACCTTTCAGCTCTTCTGCCAGCTGGCGTCCCATCTCATCATCCAGATTCAGCACAGCATGCCGCAGACCCTGCCAGTCAAACAGACGGCGTTTCGCCTCACGGTAAGAAGCCATGTCATGGTGATAATCCAGATGGTCACGGGTGAAGTTGGTGAACATCACCACATGAATCGGCAGACCATTCAGACGTCCCTGATCGATACCGATGGACGAAGCCTCCATCGCCACACAGGCAACACCCTGTGCACGCAGGTCAGCCAGATGACGCTGAAGCTGGATCTGGTCTGGCGTGGTATAACCGGTCACCTCGGTCTCACCAGCAACACCATTCTCGAAAACCGTGATGCCCAATGTGCCGATAACCGCAGATTTCTTACCCAGACGGGACAGCGTCTGCCCCATCCACTGGGTGCAGGAAGTCTTGCCGTTCGTCCCGGTCACTGCAATCATCAGCATCGCATCTGCAGGGTTGCCGTAAAAACCGGAAGCGATTGGACCAGCCGCTTCTTTCAGCCCGCTCACACCGAGATGTGGCACCTGCCATTCTGGATTCCATGTGAATCCAGCAGACTCATAAACCACAGCCACGGCACCGTTCTTGATGGCAGATGCGATGTACTGACGGCCATCTGCATGGTCACTGTCGCCGTTGTAAGCGAAAAACACAGATCTGCCATCTGCACGGACTGCCCGTGAATCAGAGAAAAGCGCCCCATCAGGACAGTTGTCTCTGAGCCATTGCACCGTTGTCTGGACTGTTTCATTGATACTCATTTAAGCCTCATGCCTCTGGAGGAATATTCATTGCCCGCATGATCTCAGATGCCAGTGTCGCGAAGACAGGAGCCGCCACCGTACCACCGTAGTGACCAGCTGTTGGTTCATCAATCATGACTGCGATAATGACCCGTGGGTTGGAGATTGGAGCCAATCCAACAAACGAGCCGATATATTTCTTAACGTAACGTCCGTTCTCAAGCTTGTAAGCCGTACCGGTCTTGCCACCGACATGGTAGCCAGGTACATGTGCCTGTTTTGCTGTCCCGCCAGGACCAACCACCAGACTCAGCATATGACGCATCTGGGCAGCGGTATTTGGGGAAATGATCTGCTCGCCATCAGGCTCCCCATCACGTTTCAGGAAAGTTGGCGGGATAATCTCACCACTGCGTCCGAAGATGGTGTAAGCACGTGCAATCTGGAACAGGGAAACGGCAATACCATGACCGTAGCTCATCGTCGCCTGATCGACAGGCACCCAGGCACTGTATGGACGAAGCAGACCCGGTGTCGCCCCAGGGAAACCGACATCAGGCTTCTGACCGAAACCGACTGCAGAAAACATCTCCCACATTTCCTGAGGAGAGAACATCAGGGCAATCTTCGCTGTACCGATATTGGAAGACTTCTCGATAATCTGATTGACAGACAGAGTGCCGTTTTCATGGGAATCGCCGATAACCGCAGTACCGATCTTCATCTTGCCGCCATTGGTGCCAATCATGGTGTGTGGTGTCACCTTGCCACGGTCGAGCCCCAGAGAAACAGCAAAAGGCTTCATGATGGAGCCTGGCTCAAACGCATCGGTCATCGCGCGGTTGCGCAGTCTTTCCATCGTCAGGCTGGAGCGGTCATTCGGGTTATAGGATGGCATGTTCACCATCGCCAGCACCTCACCGGTCTTCGCATCCAGCACCACCGTACTGCCTGCTTTCGCGCGATGCTCTGCAATCGCATTCTTCAGGCACTTGTGGGCGATGTACTGCAGCTTACTGTCGATCGACAGGGTCAGATCCTTGCCATCGACAGGATCCTTGGCATCCCGCAGATCCTCAACCACACGTCCCAAACGGTCCTTGATGACCCGGCGGCTGCCGTTCTCACCGGCCAGCTCATCCTGAAACGCACGTTCAATCCCCTCCTGCCCCTGATCCTCGACATTGGTGAAGCCGACAATATGTGCCATCACCTCGCCCTCAGGGTAGTAGCGCTTGTATTCCTTCTTCGTCTGGATACCAGGAAGACCCATCGCCATGATCTTGTCAGCAACCTCGACATCCACCTGATGTTTCAGATAGACAAAACTCTTGTCGGAGTGCAGTTTCGCCATCAGGGCTTCCATAGACAGATCAAGCATCGATGCCAGCTCAACCAGCTTATCTCTTGGCGCAGCAGCCGCATCTTCAGGAATTGCCCAGACTGCCTTCACTTCCATACTGGAAGCCAGCACATGACCATTGCGGTCAAGGATCTTGCCACGGATAGCAGGCATCACCAGGGTCCTTGCATAACGGCTTTCACCCTGTCTCTGCAGGAAATCGGTAGACAGTCCCTGCAGCCACAGCGCACGGATCAGCAGACAGATGAACCCAAAGAAAATCAGCCCCAGCACCACCTTGGAGCGGATCGGGGAAAGTGAAGTCTGATGCCGGACAGAAGTAAAAGACGCAGAGCGGGTATTTGCAGGGTCATTGTCACCATACTGCATCTTCCGGAAATAGCTCTTGAGGAATTCCAGCAACTTATCCATGATCACTCCACCCTCACATATTCCGTGTTGGACTTCGTAATCCGGATCATATCCAGACTTGACGCCGCCTTTTCCTCGACAGACGCATGCTTGCCGAGCGCAGACTGCTTAAGCTGCAGCTGGTTTTTCTCAATCTCGAGCTGACGTGTCTGCACCTGAGCCGCCTCAACCTTGGCAAAAACCTTGCGTGCCTGATACTGCGAATTGATCAGACCGATGGCAGAAAGCACCAGCAGGATGGCGAGAATGTATGGCAGCTGCGCCTTCATACACACCCCCCTGAAACGGCAACACGTTCGGCCACTCTGAGAATGGCAGAACGCGCTCTTGCATTCCTGCTGACTTCCTCTGCTGAGGGTTTCTTTCTCCCTCTCAGCTTCATCTCGGGTTGAGGTAAGTCACTTGCTTTTATCGGTAGTCGCCTGTCAGGCATCTGTACTTCCGACCGCTCTGACAGGAACCGTTTCACAATCCTGTCCTCCAGCGAGTGGAAACTGATAATGGACATCCGCCCATTCAACGCCAGACGGGACCACGCCTGCTCCAGACCTAGCGCCAGCTCCTCAAGCTCTCGGTTGATGTAAATCCGTATAGCTTGAAACGTCCGGGTGGCAGGGTTCTTCCCCTTCTCGCGAGACTTGACTGTCCTGGAGACGATATCAGCCAGCTTCTTCGTGCTGTCAATTGGTTCGACTGACCGGCAAGCAACAATCTCCTTTGCAATCTGAACAGCAAACCGTTCTTCCCCATACTGATGAATAACCTCCGCGATTTCTTCCTCAGCCGCAA
Organism: uncultured Oxalobacter sp.; assembly: GCA_964534155.1. GTDB lineage: Bacteria > Pseudomonadota > Gammaproteobacteria > Burkholderiales > Burkholderiaceae_D > Oxalobacter. The sequence goes on along the minus strand of CAZHQM010000005.1, from coordinate 1,221 downwards.
CCGCCAGCCATTCCTTCGCAGACATACCGCTGGAAGAATCCATGCGCATGTCCAAAGGACCATCCTGCCTGAAGCTGAAGCCCCGGCTGGCGTCGTCGACCTGTGGTGATGAGATTCCCAGATCCAGCAGGATACCGTCTATCTCCGCAATGCCCTTGTCAGCAAGAACCTGCTCCAGACTGGCAAAACTGCCATGGATGATTTCAAAACGGGAATCATTGATGGTTTCAGCAACCCTGACAGCCTCAGGGTCCTTGTCGAAAGCGATCAGCTGTCCTTTAGCCCCCAGCCGTTCAAGAATCAGGCGGCTATGACCGCCACGGCCGAAAGTTCCATCCAGATACACGCCATCAGCCCTGTCACCGGAAATGTCCAGTGCGTCCACCGCCTCTTCCAGCAAGACTGTTTGGTGTTGATATGCCGTCACTTCAATCACCCTGATGTCTTAAAAAGAAAAGTTCTGCAAGACATCCGGAGTGCCAGCAGCAACTGCAACAGCTTCGTTTTCCTCGAGTTTAGATGCGTCCCAGATCTCAAAATGGCTGCCCATACCGATCATCATGACCTTACGGGAAAGACCAGCCGCTTTCCTGAGTTCTGGTGCGATGAGAATACGTCCTGCGGAATCAATCTCCACATCGGAAGCATTTCCGAGATAGATACGCTGCCAAGCACGTGCAGACATTGGCCAAGCCGCAATCTTTTCGCGGTTAGCCTCCCAGACAGGACGAGGGAAAAACAGCAGACAACCGTCAGGATGCCGGGTCAGGGTAATCTGACCACCGCACTGCTCAAGCAATACGTCACGGTGCCGGGTCGGAATGGTCATCCTTCCCTTTGCATCCAGACTGATTGATGAAGCGCCCTGAAACACTGAAATACCTTTTCTTTCGTTATGGCATCTGATTGCCACTGCCGAGTGCTTTTTCCCACAAAAAAACACAATTCCACACTTTTTCCCACTTTAGGTGATACATCAGATGCGGTCAAGCTTTTTTTGACACTTTCGCAGAAAATTTTTTCAATGAACTCAACAACTTACAGGCAATTTTTCGCCAACCTGAAAATTAAATTCTCAAATAAATCACGCACTTAGAAAAAACATTGAAAGCGCTGTATCAGATTGGGCTGTTTTTGTGGACTTGAAGACAACGAAAAACGACAGTTTTTTCCGTTGATTGAACGCTGTTTTTCAGGGCAAACGGAACATCCCCGAAAAAC
>CAZHQM010000004.1:0-31958 GCA_964534155.1 uncultured Oxalobacter sp. | reverse complement strand
AATTCCCCAATCACACTGGAAGCATTCCATGAATGTGCAGTGTTCAGGGGAAAATAACTGAAAGCTGACATTAAGGATTGGATGGTGTGATACCATCCAATCTATAAACTGAAAGACATCCTCAACAACCAACTTTACAACCGAGTCCAATCATGTCCGACAATATGAATGAAATCGAGGACCAGCTGGCAGCATTCCTGAAAGGTCCAGAACAGGCACCAGCCGACATCTCCAATGAAGCTTTTGAGGCACTTGATGCCTATCTGCTGGCAAACACCGAAATGGACATTGAAATCCTGGACGGCTTTCTCTGTGCATTGATTGTCAGCCCATCAGTCGTGCCTGCAGCAGAATATCTGCCAACCATCTTTGGCGGTTACGAAATGAAATTCAAGACCAACGAAGAAGCCACCCTCATCACCGAAGCAATCAGCAACCATTGGAAACACATCGAAGGCATGCTGAAACTGAAGCAGGACTACTACCCTTACCTCTGTTCAGACAACGAACTGAAAGTGAATGCATGGAACTGGGCATACGGCTTCCTGCTGGGCACCACACTCCGCCGTGAAGAATGGCACCCAACCATGTACGCATCCCAGATGGGCGACAACGGGCTGGTCTCCCCAATCCTGCAGCTGCATTGGGAAGCAAACGGCCAGATGGATCCGATTCCTGCAAACAAACGCGAGGAAATGATCAAGACCATCATCAACAACATGAAGGTCATGTACGAACAGTTCGCAGATGTCCGCGAGCTGTCCCGTGCCAATGCAAAACTCAACTGATTGACCTGAAATCAGACACCATCAGAATGGCGGAAATCCTGTATTTCCGCCATTTTCATATTCATCACCCGCACTGATACCAGATATTCCCTGCATATCAGTGAGTGGATGATAGAATGCAGAATTCCATGCAATAACCAGAAACAACCATGCGTTACTTTCCTGTTCAGTACATTGACCCTGTTTTCCGTCCACCAAGCGAAGCCCACTCCCTGATTCTTCAGGTCACAAACGGCTGCAGCTGGAACAAATGCACCTACTGCGACATGTACACCCAGCCGCAGAAAAAATTCTCGGTCAAATCTGAAGAAGATGTAAGAAAAGAAATCGAATGGGTCAGCAAGAACTATTTTGATTTCAACCGCGTTTTTCTGGCAGACGGTGATGTCATCGCACTGCCTGCACGCAGACTCATGAACATCCTGAACATGATCCGTGAATACCTGCCTCATGTGACACGTGTATCGTCCTACTGCTCCCCTCGCAATGTCACCCGCAAAACCGATGAGGAGCTCAAGGCACTGTTCGATGCAGGGCTGAAACAGGTCTATGTCGGCGCAGAATCCGGTGACGACTTCGTTCTCAAAAGCATCAACAAAGGCGAAACGCACCAGTCAACCGTTGACTCCCTGAACCGTCTTGCCGATGCAGGCATCAGACGCTCCGTCATGATCATCAACGGTGTCGGCGGCAAGAAATTCAGTGAGCAGCATGCACTGAACTCCGCACTGCTCGCAAACAAGACCCAGCCCGAATTCCTGGCTGCACTCGTCCTGAACCTGCCACATGGTGAAGCAAGATTCCAGGCGGGCTACAACGGTGAATTTGTCCGCATGAACCAGCATGAACGCTTTATCGAGCTCCGCCAATTCATGGGTGCACTGGAACTGAAATCAACGATTTTCAGAAGTGACCATGCATCGAACCAGCTCGTCCTGAGAGGCACGCTTGGCAAAGACAAAGACCGCCTCCTTCAGGAAATCGACACCGCTATTGAAGCACCAGAACGCGCAAACCTCCGCGCAGAATGGATCAGACCTTTTTAAACGCAGACTGGAAACGCCATGAATGCCAACGACATCATCAACCACTTCAACATGCAGCAGCACCCTGAAGGTGGATACTATGTCGAGACCTACCGAAGCACCGGCACCATCGCTTCCAGTGCCCTGCCTGCAGGCTGGGGAAAACACAACTGGTCAACCGGCATCCTGTTCCTGCTGAAATCAGGAGACTGCTCGCATTTCCACCGGATCCGGCAGGATGAGATGTGGCATTTCTATCTAGGTGGTCCGCTGCGCCTCGCCATGCTGCACCCTGATGGCAGATACGAGGAAATCATCCTCGGGCAAGACATCCTCGCAGGGCAATCCGTGCAGTTCACCGTCCCTGCCGGTATCTGGTTTGCCGCCACCCCATGCAAAGAAACAGCCTTCTCTTTTGTCGGATGCACCGTCGCACCGGGTTTTGAATTCTCAGACTTTGAACTGGCAAAGAAACAGGAACTGCTCGACCAGTTCCCCCATCAGGAACAGGCAATCCAAGAATTCAGCCTCGACTGATCTCATCCATTCGAATAAGTCATCTAAAGATATCCACATTCCAATCATCCCTGACCGAACGCAGAAAAAAGAAAAGCCGTTGAACGAATCAACGGCTTCAAGCAACTGGTTGCGGGGGCAGGATTTGAACCTACGACCTTCGGGTTATGAGCCCGACGAGCTGCCAGACTGCTCCACCCCGCGTCTGTAAAACAGAATTATAACCCTCTATTTCTTTAACTGCAACGGCATTCAGCAACTTTTTAAAACATTATTGCGCTGTCTTTACCTGATGTCGCTTTTATCTGGAACTTTCCCGAGTAAAGTCACGCCCTTTTCCCGCCAATAGCATAGAATATCAGTTCGGCATTTCATGCTGATACTGTTTCATTGTTTTCAAGATAGCCATGAATTTCTGTTCCAACTGCGGCAAACCACTGCTCCAGGAGATTCCTCCTTTAGACAACCGTCTCCGTGATGTCTGCCATGCCTGTGGCATGATCCATTACGAAAATCCAAAGATTGTTGTCTGCGCCATCCCAGTGATCGAGACGGAACGTGGAACAGAAGTCCTGTTGTGCAGACGGGCGATTGAACCACGCGACAACTACTGGACCCTGCCCGGCGGCTTCATGGAAAACGATGAGACAACAGAACAGGCGGCAGTCCGGGAAACGGCGGAAGAAGCCTCTGCATCCGTCACCGTCAAAGGACTTTTTGCCGTGATGAACCTGGCGGTTTACCATCAGGTGCACCTGTTTTATCTCGCAGAAATGAACAACAGCCAGTTTGCCCCAGGAGAGGAAAGCCGTGAAGTACGGCTGTTCACTGAAGATGAGATTCCATGGGACAGACTGGCATTCTCAACGATTACCCGTGCACTCCGCTTTTTCTTTGAAGACAAGAAGAAAATTGCTGCCAAAGGCGGAGATTTCGGCATGCATGAAATTGATTTATCCCGATAAGGAGCTTTTCTGTTATGGCAACCACCTATCCTATTTTTCTGTGTCATGTCTGGTCTGTTGATGATGGTATGGAACGTATCAACAGCCTGTTTGCTGACTACTCAAGAAAAACAAAGGGCGAATTCCAGTTTGAATACCGCAGTGTTTCCAAAGACGACCCAGCACAGTTCCTGCGCTCCAACAAGGCACTGGCCCAGCTGATTGAAGAACAGATGGAACAGTGCTGCTGCGTTGTCCTGCTGGCAGGTGTTTACGAAGAATACAAAAAATGGACCAATCTGGAATTCGATGCAGCCAGAAAACACAAAGTTCCACTGATCCTCATTGAAGCCGCCGATCCAAAATTCACCTCTTTCAAGGAAAAACGCGCGGCAGCGGCTGTGGTTGGCTGGAATGACGTTCAACTTTGCGAAGCTATTGAAAAACTGGCAAAGAAAAACAAGATTATCAAGTAATCCTTTTTTCCAGCCACCGTCCACAACAGAAGCCATGAAACAGATATGAGCAGGATTCCATGGCTTCTGCCTGATGACGATTTCCCTCCAGTATCGCAGGCCGCCACAGAAGAAGGCATTGAAGGGCTGCTGGCACTCAGCAGAGAGATGACACCCGAACAGCTGGTCCGGGCTTATCGTCATGGCATCTTTCCCTGGTACAGCGAAGACTACCCGGTCATGTGGTGGAGCACTGCACCACGCATGGTACTCCCTACCGATCAGTTCATTATTTCCCACAGCCTGAAAAAGAAACTCAGGCAGATTCACAAAAGCATGCACAGCCAAGGACCGTGGCAGGTCAGGTTTGACTCTGCCTTCGACGAGGTGATTCTCTGCTGTGCCTATACCGAGCGCCATGGACAGGATGGCACATGGATCACTGAAGAAATCATCGAAAATTACTGCACCCTTCACCAGAAGGGTATTGCCCATTCTGCCGAAGTCTTCTACGACAACCAACTCGTCGGCGGCGCTTATGGCATCAATCTCGGCAGGATGTTTTTCGGTGAATCCATGTTCGCGCACAAAACCGATGCCTCCAAGATTGCACTGGCATTTCTGGTTTCATTCCTCCGGCAACACAATGTCCAGCTCATTGACTGCCAACAGGAAACAGCGCATCTGGCATCACTGGGAGCAGGACCGATATCCCGGGAAGCATTTTCCAGACATCTCGACCAGGTCTGTGACCTGCCACCCATCACCGATTGGAAAAACAGCACCTGTCCGTTCTGTTCAGCACAGATATAGCCATACCCTTCAGGGCACCCTTTCCCTGTTCTCTAAACCATCCTGACAGATTACGATACAATATCGGAAATAGACGGACATTCTCTCTTTAGAAGAAAGCCCGCCATTCTGTACCTAGCCCTGAAATGGTGCATCAGAACCGAAGAGAAAAGCCCCATGATTCCTGATTTCATGTATCCCGTTATCCGACCATTCCTGTTTTCAATGGATCCAGAAAACGCCCATATGTTTACGCTCTCCTCAATGCGGACAGCGGCAAAACTGGGACTGACCGCCCTGGCGCCATCGATTGCACCATTGCCACGGAAAGTCATGGGACTCGATTTCCCAAATCCTGTCGGTCTCGCCGCAGGACTGGACAAGAACGGCTCCTGTATTGACGGGCTGGCGTCTCTGGGTTTTGGTTTTCTGGAACTGGGCACCGTCACACCAAGACCACAGCCAGGCAACCCAAAACCAAGAATGTTCCGTCTGCCAGACGCAGAAGGTCTCATCAACCGCATGGGTTTCAACAATGACGGTGTGGATGTCCTCGTTGCCAACGTCAAGGCATCCAAGTTCTACCAGCAGAAGAAGGGCATCCTGGGGCTCAACATCGGTAAGAATGCAACCACCCCGATTGAGCGGGCAGTGGATGACTATCTGATCTGTCTCGAAAAGGTTTACCCTGTCGCGGACTACATCGCCATCAACATCTCTTCGCCAAACACCAAGAACCTGCGCCAGCTTCAGGGCGAATCTGAATTGGACAACCTCCTGTCCCAGATCACCAATGCCCGCGAACGCCTGACTCAGGAACATTCCCGATATGTTCCACTGGCACTGAAGATTGCACCAGACATCGATGATGCGCAGACCGTCAATATTGCGGACGCCCTGCTCCGCCACAAGATCGATGCGGTCATCGCCACCAACACCACCATCACCCGCGAATCCGTCAAACATCTGAAGAACGGGCTTGAAACAGGCGGCCTCTCCGGAGCACCGGTCAAAGACTTCTCGACCCATGTCATCCGTGAACTGAAGAAAGTCCTCGGTGACCAGATTCCAATCATCGGCGTCGGCGGCATCCTCTCAGGCGAAGATGCACAGGAAAAGATCGATGCAGGTGCCTCCCTCGTCCAGGTACTGACCGGCATGATCTATTCTGGTCCAGGTCTGGTCAAGAACTGCATCCAGACACTGCGACGCCACTCAGCCTGACACCCTCCAGAAAAACAGGAAGCCGGCATCTCCATCAGGATATGCCGGCTTTTCCATTGGCAAATCTTAAAGACTTAAAGACCTTCCTCCTGCATTGCCTTCTGCACAGCTGGCCGGGCCGCAACACGCTTCTGCCAGGCAGACAGGAGTTTCCACTGACCGATATCAATCTCAGCATATCCCAGCCAGGAAACAATCACAAACAGATAGATATCCGCAATGGTGAACTGCGCCCCCATCAGCCAGTCCTTGCCAACCAGCTGACGGTCGAGATAATCACACTGTTTCTTCAGCTGATCCACAGCCGCATCCCTGCTGGCGGCAAAAGCCGGGTTGAAAATCGGTGTGAAGTTTTTCTGGAAATCCATGGCAATGAAATTAAGCCATTCCTGAACACGGTATCTTTCGAGTGTCCCCGCAGGAGGAATCAGCCCTTTTTCAGGCGCCTTATCAGCAAGATACTGGATAATGACTGCACCTTCCGTCAGGATTGCCCCATCATCCAGCTGAAGCGCAGGAACCGCCCCTTTGGTATTGATGAGATAGTAATCATCGCCGTTTGCTGTCTCCTTCGTTGCAAGATCAACTGCCTCCAGTTCAAAAGGCAGCCCCGCCTCAAGCAGGACAATATGTGGTGACAGTGAACAGGCACCCGATGTGTAATAAAGTTTCATGGTTCATCCCTCCAACAGGTTGATGTTTTTCCTGACATCATTATGCCACTCTCTGGCAACTTTTATATTATCCTATCGGGATGCGTTCAGTTTTCGGTCCTTCTGTTAGAATGACCTCTTATATTATTCCCTCACAAGGACCCACATGATGAAAAAAACGGTTGCCGCTGCCTGCACTGCCCTTGCCCTGCTCATCACTGGTTGTAAAAGCTCAACCCAAGAAGGGGCAACCCATACCACCCGAAAACAGCTTCTCCTGGTCTCTGATGCCATGGTCAGCCAACAGGCTGCACAGGCCTACCGTCAGGAACTTGTCAAAGCCAACAGAGCCCATAAACTGAATACCGGTCCTGAGGCCGAACGGGTTTACAACATCGCAAAACGGCTGATTGCGCAGGTTGCTGTATTCAAACCAGAAGCAACCAAATGGAAATGGGAAGTCAACACCATCAACAACAAAGAAGTGAACGCCTATTGCATGCCGGGCGGCAAGATTGTTGTCTTCACCGGCATCATCAATACCCTGAAACTGACCGATGATGAACTGGCAGCAGTCATCGGCCATGAGATCACCCATGCACTGCGTGAACATGGCCGTGAAAAAGTCTCCCAGCAACTGCTTGCCCAAGGCGCCATCACTGTTGTCGGTGCTGTCACCCAGAGCCGCGTCAAGACCGGCATGGCAGCCATGGTCAGCCAGTACCTCTTCGCACTGCCATTCTCCAGAACCATGGAAACCGAATCCGACATCATGGGGCTGGAACTCATGGCACGCGCAGGCTTCAATCCAGAAGCAGCACCAAATGTCTGGCGCAAAATGGCTCAGCTGAGCCAACAGAAGCCACCAGAATTCCTGTCCACCCACCCATCTGACAAGACCCGTATCGCAGATCTTGAAAAAGCACTGCCAATGGTCAAGCCACTGTATGAAGCAGCAGTCAAACAGAGTTGATTGAATAAAGAAAGGATCTAAGATGAAAAAATGGTTTACACGCTCCGCACTTGCGATTGCCTGTGCCGCAGCCCTGTGTGGCTGCCAGACAACCACCATGGGCGGCGCAACAGGCTCTGACCGCAGCCAGATGATGCTGGTTTCCGCAGAGGAAATGAACAAGGCATCAAACGAGGCTTATCATGACCTGCTGATCAAGGCAAAGAATGCCAATGCCCTTAACCGCAAGTATGTCAGCCGGGTCCAGACCATTGCCAAACGTCTGATTGCCAAGGTCGGCGTATTCCGCAAAGATGCCCTCAGATGGCGCTGGGAGGTCAATGTCATTTCCACCAACACCGTCAACGCATTCTGCATGCCAGGCGGCAAGATTGCCGTTTTCACCGGGCTGATCGACACACTGAAACTGACCGATGCCGAACTGGCAGCCGTTGTCGGACATGAAATCTGCCACGCCCTGCGCGAACACTCCCGCGAACAGGCATCCCAGCAGGCAGCAGCCAGCGTTCCAACAGCGATTCTCGGCGCATTCATCGGCTCTGCTGACATCGCAAGCGGTTTAGGCAACGTGCTCTTCTCCCTGCCTTTCTCCCGCACCATGGAAACCGAAGCAGACACCATGGGCATGGAACTGATGGCAAGAGCTGGTTATAACCCTGAAGCAGCGGTCAATGTCTGGAAGAAGATGGCGAGCATGAAAGGCGGAGATTCTTCTGACATCCTGTCCACCCACCCTTCTGACTCCAAGCGTATCGCAAACCTGCAGTCCCACCTGCCAGAAGTCATGCCACTGTATCAGGCAACCCAAGGCAAGAAACGCGGATAACGTCCGTTTAAACACCAAAAGCAAAAAGCCAGACCTTTCCAGTCTGGCTTTTCTGTCTGGTTCACTGAAGAAACTTATTTCTTCTTGTCTTTCGCCCAGGAATCACGCAGGGTCACAGCACGGTTGAAAACAGGCTTCTCAGCTGTATGGTCAACCAGATCGGCGACAAAGTACCCCTGACGTTCAAACTGGAAGATGTCGCCAGCCTTCGCCTTCGCCAGACCTGGCTCCAGATAAGCATTGACCACTTCCAGAGAATCCGGATTCAGTGCCTCACGGAAATCCTTGCCATTGGCATCAGGAGATGCCTCAGCAAACAAGCGGTCATAAATACGGACTTCTGCAGGAACAGCATCGGTTGCGCTGACCCAATGGATTGTGCCACGGACCTTGTAGTTCTGGCTGGTTTCAGTACCGCTGCGGCTGTCTTCCAGATAATTCGCATGGACTGCAATCACATTGCCATTTTCATCGGTATCATAGCCTGTACATTCCACAATATAAGCACAACGCAGACGGACACGGTTGCCAGGATAAAGGCGGCGGTAACCCTTGACTGGTTCTGCCATAAAGTCATCCTGTTCAATCCAGATTTCCTTGGAGAAATTGAACTGGCGTTCGCCACGTTCTGGATAATGAGGGTGAACCGGTGCGCTGCAGACTTCAGTCTGACCGTCTGGGTAATTATCGATAATCAGTTTCAGTGGATGCAGCACCGCAGATGCGCGGGGCGCCTTTGGATCCAGATCATCACGCAGGCAGCCTTCCAGAACGCTGATATCAATCCAGCCATCTGCTTTCGCAACACCAATGCGTTCACAGAACAGACGGATAGACTCTGGGGTATAACCACGGCGGCGGATACCGACAATCGTTGGCATACGAGGGTCATCCCAGCCATTCACCCGTTTTTCATCGACCAGCTGGAAAAGTTTCCGCTTACTGGTAATGGTATAAGTCAGGTTCAGGCGGGCAAACTCATACTGATGAGGCAATGGTTTTTCAAGGAAACCACCAACCACACGGCCATCTGGCAGGGTGGTTTTCTCTGCCAGTCTTTCCAGGATCCAGTCATAGAATGGGCGATGGTCCTGGAACTCCAGGGTACAGATGGAATGGGTGATTTTTTCCAGCGCATCAGAAATTGGATGCGTATAGTCATACATCGGATAGATGTTCCACTTATCACCGGTACGGTGATGGTTTGCATGACGGATACGGTAAATGACCGGATCACGCATATTCATGTTAGGGGACGCCATGTCGATCTTCGCACGAAGCACATGGGCACCGTCAGGGAACTCCCCGTCTTTCATCCGGCGGAACAGATCCAGTGATTCAGCTGCAGGACGGTCACGGTAAGGGGAATTGACGCCCGGCTGGTTGAAAGAACCACGGTTCTTCGCCATTTCCTCAGGAGACTGGCTGTCAACATAAGCATGACCTGCCTCGATCAGGCTGCAGGCCATCTCATAGAGCGTATCAAAATAGTCACTTGCAAAATGCAGATGAGGGGTACCAGCCTGTTCCCAGGAGAAACCCAGCCAGTTGACGCTGTCCTTGATGGTATCAACGAATTCCTGATCCTCTTTGGTTGGGTTCGTGTCATCAAACCGCAGATGGCAACGTCCACTGTAATCCTTCGCCAGACCGAAATTCAGGCAAATGGACTTTGCATGACCAATGTGCAGATACCCATTTGGTTCAGGCGGAAAACGGGTAATCACCTGTGGCAGATCAGGACGCTGGTAAGTTCCCTTTGCATTATCGGATTCAATGATCGCCCGCAGGAAATTGGATGGCTGAGTGACTTCTGTACTGGTTTTATTATCTGCGCTCATAAGATGGAAAAGGCATAAAAAATAGAGTTGCCGTCATTTTACGCAACAAAATGAAAGGAATAAACACCGATGCGATACCAATGCCACAATCTGGCACTGCATCATCACAGGGATATCGGCTGAGGGCAGTCAGCTGGCTTTTTTCTTGCTGCCGATCTTGCTTTCCTGACCAGACAGCAGATTGGAAATATTCTTGCGGTGACGGCTGATCAGCAATGCACTGATGATGCAGATTGCATAGAAAAACACATCAACCCTGAACATCAGTCCGTAGTAAACCGGTGCCAGCACTGCAGCAACCAATGCCGACAGCGAAGAATAGCGGGTCAGGAATGCGACAATAATCCAGGTCAGCAGAACAAAAAGCGCAAGCATCGGGCTGATACCCAGAAGCACCCCAAGCGCTGTTGCAACACCCTTGCCCCCCTGGAACTTTGAAAAAACAGGGAAAAGATGACCGATGAAAGCGGCAAGCGCCACACCAGCCAACCCCAGATTGCTGACACCGAAAGAGCCTGCAAAGCAGGATGCCAGGAAGAAGGCCAGCCAACCCTTCGCCGCATCCCCCAGCAATGTGAGCAGAGCAGCCAGCTTATTCCCGGTGCGCAGCACATTGGTTGCCCCAGGGTTTCCCGAACCGTAGGTACGGGGATCATCAAGCCCAAAAAGTTTACTGGTTACCAGCGCAAATGAGACAGACCCCATCAGGTAGGCAACAATAATGAATAACGCTGTATACATAACTTCCTTCAGTACCGCGGAATACAACCACAGTATCTCGGCAAAAACTGAGACTCTCCAGCCATCTGGGATAGATGGACTTACGCTTAATCAATACAAGATAGCATTATGCACTATTCAGCATGATTTCTGCATCCTATCAGCCAGATAATCTGCCCTTATCCACTATTTTTTGCCCCGAATCAAAAATAACGCCCAGCAGAAATCTCATAGAACAGGTGACTCATCCTCATCCAATGTGCCCCGTGGGTGATGCTGTGCATGCAGCTGTTTAAGACGCTGTCGGGCAATATGGGCATAAATCTGCGTCGTCGTGATGTCCGAATGACCGAGCAGCAGCTGAACAACCCGCAGATCTGCGCCATGATTCAGCAGATGGGTCGCAAACGCATGGCGCAGGGTATGTGGAGACAGGGGGTCTGTAATACCAGCCTTGATAGCGTATTTCTTGATCAGTGTCCAGAACATCTGGCGGGTCATCAATGTGCCCCGGGCAGTCACAAAGAGATAATCCGACTGACGTCCAGACAGGATAACCGGGCGGCTCTCCTGCATATAACGCAGGATCAATGCATCCGCCTCCTCGCCAAAAGGCACAAGCCGCATCTTGCCCCCCTTACCCAGAATCCTCACCACACCATCAGCCAGACTGACCTCTTCCAGTCTGAGTGCTGTCAGCTCCGACACACGCAGGCCACTGGCATACATCAGCTCAATCATCGTGCGGTCACGCAATCCAATCGGTGTTGCACAATCAGGTGCCGCCAGCAAAGCCTCCACCTGAGCCTCTGATAAAGCATGGGGGAAACGGGTGGGCTGTTTTGCCGCATGCAGCTTGGCGCAGGGATTGGCAGCAATCCGCCCCAGACGCATCAGATACTGGTAAAAACGCTTGAAAACAGTCAGACGGCGGTTGGCAGACGAAGCTTTGCTCGCAACATGGCGGGCAAGAAAATAACCATTCAGCTGCTCTGCCCCTGCCCCGCCCAGACCAACACCCACTTTCTCCTGCTGCAACCATTGGGCAAACAGTTTCAGGTCATTCCGATAAGATGCCAGCGTATTGGCAGACAGCCCATCTTCCAGCCAGAGTGCATCGCAGAACTCATCTATCAGTGCGGAATCCTCAACCGGCAATCCAACATCCACCGCCTTTCTGCCTCTCTTCGTTTCAGCCATATCGGTCAACCACCCGTCTGCTCATCACCCAATGCCCAGCGGACATGTTCTTTCACCAGCTCCGAGTCTATCGCCAGCATCCTGGTCAACGCATCGCGGATCGCAGCCTTATCAATCAGCTGGCGTTCACTCCGCAAAGCATTGCCCAACCCGACAGCCAGATTCCGGCACCAGCATTCATAGCCAATCCGTCTGATTGGAGAGCCTTCCATCTTTCGATTGAAAATTTCTTCAGACAATTCAGATAATTCAACCAATGAGACAGCATTCAGATTATTCCGCACAGCAAAATCAGGAACAACAGCCGCCTTCGCAAAACGGTTCCATGGGCAACAGAGCTGACACTCATCACAGCCATAGATACGGTTGCCAATCAATGGGCGCAGCTCAACCGGGATACTTCCCCGGAACTCAATTGTCAGATAAGAAATACAGCGCCGTGCATCCACCGTTCTAGGCGCAACAATCGCCCCCGTTGGACAACTCTGCAGGCAACGCTGACAGCCACCACATCGGCTTGGTTCAGGAGAATCAACAGGCAATGGCAGATCAACCAGTATCTCACCCAGAAAGAAAAACGTCCCTGCCTTTGGGCTGACCAACAGATCATTCTTGCCACGCCAGCCAATACCAGCCTGTGCCGCCAATGACACTTCCATGATAGGCGCAGAATCCGTAAACACACGGTAACCAAATGGTCCAATCTCAGCCTCAATCCGTGATGCTAGCTTCTGAAGCCTCGAGCGGAGCACACGGTGATAATCACGACCTCTGGCATAAAGTGAAACCCGTGCCCTAGAGACATCAGCAGATGCCATCCGCTCCTGCATCACCACACGGGGACCGGCATCTGGCAGATAATCCATCCTGACCGAAATCACACGAACAGTCCCTGGCACAATCTGTTCAGGGTGACACCGCTTCAGGCCATGAGCCGCCATGTAATGCATCTCACCGTGATAGCCCTTTTCGAGCCAGTTGGTCAACCGCTCCTCCGCCCCAGCGATAGCTACATCAGACACACGCAGTTCCGCAAATCCGAGTTCAGTTGCCCAAACCCGCATTTTCTCGACCAATTCAGCTGATATTTCTTCAGGATTCATGCGATTACATGCTTTTCCGCCTTATCGGCATCTACGCTTCTTATATAATATTGAGAATCATTATTCTCTCTGATTATGGATTCTCTGATATTTTACTTAAAGGATGAAGCAGATACCGTCGCATTAGGTGCGGCATTAGCTGAAATTCTTGAAAAAGGTCTCGGCATTCACCTGAAAGGCGACCTTGGCACCGGCAAAACCACCCTGACCCGCGCAATGCTCCGTGCAACCGGCTATCAAGGGCGTGTAAAAAGTCCGACCTATACCCTCGCAGAGCCATACGAAATCACCCTGCACGGTGAAAAAGTCAGCCTGATGCACTTTGACCTCTACCGCATGGGCTGCGCCGAAGAATTCCTCGATGCAGGCTTCAGGGACACCTTTGACCAGACAACCATCCGCATCATTGAATGGGCAGAAAAGGCAGACTCCCTGCTCGAACCGCCAGACATCGTCATTTCCCTCAGCATCAAGGATGACGGCAGACAGGTCGAAATCTCCTCAGAATCCGACAAAGGCAGAAACTGTCTGAACAGACTGCAATTCCGATAGAAACAGAAATGCCATGAACATCCGACAAGCCTATCAGACCACTTTCCAGCGTTTTCTTTTCCTGCTGGCGATGATTGCCACACTGCTGACATTCTCAGCCGCCAATGCAGGCAACATTGTCGCAGTCCGTTCATGGCCATCTGAAGACAGCTCCCGCGTCACCATTGAACACGATGGGGTCATCCAGTACCGTCATTTCCAACTGTCATCCCCAAGCCGGCTGGTTCTTGACATCAAGAATGCGCCGCTGAACGACATCGTCAAAAGCATTTCCGGAAAAATCCAGCCTGATGACCCATTCATCAGAAGCGCCCGTGCGGCACAGTTTGACCATGAAACCGTCCGTCTGGTATTCGATCTGAAACAGCCGGTCTCAACCCAGGCATTCTCTCTCGCCCCATATGACAGATACAAATATCGGCTGGTTCTGGATGTCTTTCCGAAAAATGCCCGAAAAACAACCACACAGACCAGAAAGACACAGCAGACAACATCCACAACCACCAGCAGTTCCAGAACCCAGACAGGACCAGTCAAGCTGAACCGGTCTGTCCTGGTCGTCATTGACTCTGGTCACGGTGGAGAGGACTCCGGTGCCATCGGACCAAACGGCACAAAAGAAAAAGATGTTGTCCTCGCCATTGGCAAACGCCTGAAACGCATGATTGAATCCCAGCCGAATATGCGGGTCATGATGAACCGCAATGCCGATTTCTTTGTTCCTTTGGGAACCCGTGTCAAGAAGGCCCGCACTGCGAAAGCTGACCTCTTCATCTCCATCCATGCTGATGCGTTCACATCCCCATCGGCAAGAGGATCGTCCGTATTCATTCTGTCTGAGAAAGGCGCATCATCAACTACTGCGCGCATGCTCGCAAACCGTGAAAACGCATCAGACCTGATCGGTGGCACCAACATCAAGAACCAAGACAGTCAGGTTGCCAATGTCCTGCTCGACATGTCTGTCACCGCACAGATCAAGCAGAGCCGTAAACTCGCTGACCTGGTCCTGAAAGAAATGGGCAAAATCAACCCCCTGCACAAAGGCTCTGTGGAACAGGCCGGCTTTGCCGTCCTCAAGGCACCAGACATTCCAAGTATTCTGGTTGAGACCGCTTTCATCTCAAACCCAGAAGAAGAAGTCCTGCTGAAAACCGACTCTCATCAGGAAGCGATTGCAAACGCCATCCTCACCGGCGTGAAATCCTATTTCGCACAGAACCCACCACGTGCGAAATAAAACAGATGAGCCCCGTTAAATGCGGTAAAATAGCGGTTTCTGAACGCATCCGTAGCTCAATGGATAGAGTACTGCCCTCCGAAGGCAGGGGTTGTGGGTTCGATCCCCGCCGGATGCGCCACTTACACATATCAAGCCGTCTCAGGACGGCTTGTTTATTGTCATAAAAAGACCGCAGAGCTGACAGCCCCACTCCAATTCAGTTGTTCATCTCGCACTAAAGGTAAACTCTTCGCGAGGAATTTCGAACAAATCCAATAATTGACCAATCAAAAGAATAGTTGTGGCAGCTGAAAACCCCGATGATATAAAAATTCCAGTTTCACCAAGCTGAAATTTCCCTTTTACCTTGTACGAATTGTAAGATAACAGAATATCGTATGGATCAAATCCAAGCACAGTGATAAACCTTCTTTCTTCTATAGCGATTGCTTTTATAAGATTGTCATCAATACAGTAGAGTTTCTCCACTACACTCCGTAACATTTGAGCGAAATTCTTTACCTCAACTTTTTCACCACATAACACATAGAAATTCGGTTTTTTATTGGTTGCCTCCTTTGCTTGATTACATGTATATATACTAAATTGCGATGGCGCATACGCCTCAGCTTTTAATCGCTTTTTCAATGCAGAATCTTTGATATATTTTGTTGCACTTGCCACCCGCCTTACTGCGAGTTCACAAAGTTCAACGGTCTGATTCTTTATGAAGCGTAAATTATTACCGTCATCAAGCAATGCCAAACGACATAATTCCTCTGTTTGATTATTCACGTATTGAATAGCAGATGAATGATTTTTAACTGCTTCCAAACATATCTCTGGCGTTTGAACTCTTATATCTCGCAGAACATTACCAATTTGACGAACCGCATAAAGGCACATTTCCTCAGTCTGATTCTTTATATACGCAATATTCCAAGGATGTGTTTTGATTGCAATCCAACATATCCTTGGCGTCTGTAATTCTTGAGGCAAATATTCAAATACATTTTCCCAGCTATATGATGAAATTGCATAGGCCATATCTTTTGTAATTTGACTAGGTTCCATGTACTTCACAGCCCACGGGTTTTTGAAAACATTGTTAGCCTCCCCATCAACCGTCACACATGTTTTCAAAATAGGAATTGCCTTATCGTATTGAGTATTTTCGAATCCCAAATCCTTTAGTATCTCTGGATAAATCTTCGCAACATAGCGAGCATCATCAATAGCACTATGCAATTTTCTATCATTCCAAATCAGATACCGCTCAATTAGTTCATCTAACTTAGGTCTACGAGAAAATAAAGGTATTGAGGCTTCCATTGAGCATGCACATTTACATTCCAGAAAATTTTCATCGCCTGAAAACTCAATTTCTTTCTTCAGGAAACGAACATCAAAATGCACATTGTGACCAATTAAAACTGCATCACGAAGAAATTCAACGATTTCCTCCCTTTTTTCAACGAATAAAGGTTTATCTGATAGAAATTCAGCAGTTAGTCCATGGACAGCAAATGCCTCACTGGAGCTAGTCTTTTGAGGATTGAAATATGAATGAAATTCACGCCCAGTAACTTCGAAACCATTCATTTCAACCAAACCCAATTCTAGAATTCGATCATCATCTTCAAGCCCAGTAGTTTCACAGTCAATAGAGACAACGCGCCCTGAGTAACATGGGTTCACGCAATCAAACTCATACTTAACATCAGGAAACTCACGTTTGGTTGCTGCCCGCCCTATTCCAGGCTTAACTAAACATGTATATTCTGCAGTAAGCACATCGCCACTTTCATCAATCTCAAACCGCTCTTCAGGCTTTAAGTTTCCAATTACACCCTGGTATTCATTAACTAGTTTCTGATAAATATCGGCAATGATCCTGGCATCATCAAGCGCTGATCTATTCGCTAAGATTTCATCAGAATGATATTTTGTTATTAATTGCTTTAGGGTATTAAGATCTGGATGCAAAGAATTGCTTAAATCCCAAAGAGAAATTGATTTTGATTTACTTACCGTTAGCCCAGGAAATTCTCTTAGAAAATATCTGAAAGAGGCAAGATTGTGCCCGACGATTATCGCACCATGCAAGAAATCTGAAATATCATCTAATTTTGATTCGATGTCAGGCTTATCGATGAAAAAATCCGACATATATGCATTTTCATCAAGCACATCAGGTGAAATATCTTTATGAGGATTAAAATACGAATGAAAGGCTCTATTCGTGATTTCCCCCCCTATCATCTCAGCCAACCCTAATTCAACAATTCGATCCTTGTTAGTCTGCCCAGATGTCCTGAATCCTATGAATACGATTCGCCCCTTATATAAAGGATTGATGAAAGATATTTTGTGAGTAATAACAGAACGCACACGCAAATCCTAAAGCTGGTTTTTAAAATATCCAAATGATACTTTATTTATAGTATTCTTCAAAAATCATGACCTACAAGCAAAAAAATGGCATCCATCACTGGATGCCATTTTCATTTGGAAGAACTGCCCGCTTACTTGACGATAGTCTGAGCTTCGTTTTCAGCACGTTCACGAATTGCACCAATCTGCCAGACAGTTTCACCGGCATCCTTCAGAATGGACAGTGCCTTTTCAGCATTTTCCTTGGCAACAATCACCACCATACCGATACCGCAGTTGAAGACACGGTGCATTTCATCTTCAGCAACATTGCCGTTTTTCTGCAGCCAGCTGAAGAGTGGAGGCATAACCCATGCAGATTTATCCAATTCTGCGGTCACATTGTCTGGCAGGACACGAGGTACATTCTCGACCAGACCACCGCCTGTGATATGCGCCATACCCTTGACTTCAACAGATTCCATCAGTTTCAGCAGTGGTTTGACATAGATACGGGTTGGCGCCATCAGGGCGTCTGCCAGCGGTCTGCCATCGAAGTCTGCATTCAGGTCAGGGGATGCGACATCGATGATGCGGCGGACCAGAGAGTAACCATTGGAATGGATACCGGAAGAAGCCAGACCCAACACAACATCACCCGCCTTGATCTTGGTGCCATCAATCAGGGCAGATTTTTCTGCCGCACCGACCGCAAAACCCGCGAGGTCATATTCACCGTCTGGGTACATGCCAGGCATTTCTGCGGTTTCACCACCGATCAGTGCACAGCCAGCCTGTTCGCAGCCTGCCGCGATACCTTTGACAACGCGTGATGCCGTATCCACATCCAGCTTGCCACAGGAGAAATAATCAAGAAAAAACAACGGTTCGGCACCTTGGACAAGAATATCGTTCACACTCATTGCCACAAGGTCAATACCGACCGTATCATGGCGGTTAAGCTGGAATGCCAGCTTGAGCTTGGTGCCAACACCATCTGTGCCTGACACAAGGACCGGTTCCTTGTATTTTTTGCCGATTTCGAAAAGCGCTCCAAAACCACCGATACCGCCTAACACACCTTCACGCATGGTACGTTTGGCAAATGGTTTGATCGCGTTGACCAGCGCATCGCCTGCATCGATATCGACACCGGCATCGCGGTAAGAAAGGGACTGTTTGGTTGAAGAACTCATATATATGCACCGCTAGGCGTAAAATAACAATAATTGATATTTTAACAAACTGCTTGCGCAAGTACGACTGAATGCCTTTTTTAACTCCTTATCAACGTCAGGCCGCACTCTGGTGTGGCATCGGGATAGCATTTATCCTCCTGCTCTGGCTGTTGGGGCCTATCCTGACACCATTCATCGCAGGCGGGGTGCTTGCGTATGCGCTCGATCCTATTGTGGAGCGCATCAGCGCAATCCAGTTCGGATCCCGCCGTGTTCCCCGTATTCTTGCGGTATTGGTTGTCCTGCTGTTACTGGTTGCGATTGTGACAGGCATCATCCTGGTCATTGTGCCTATGGTCATGTCCCAATGGCCACTGGTACAGGAACATCTGCCAGTCTTTGCCCATAAGCTGTATGCTGAACTGGTGCCGTTTCTCAAGGAATATGGCATCAGGCTGCCTGCCGATACCCCAAGTTTCCTGAAGATGATGACGGAACAGCTCCTGCCTAAATCGGATGAAGGCTGGCGGATGCTTTTCCAGCGTGCGAAACTCGGCTGGGCGTCCATCCTTGCCATTTTATGGAACATCATCCTGATTCCTGTGGTGCTGATTTATCTGTTGCTGGATTGGCACATCATCACAAGACAGGCGACAGAACTGGTGCCACGCCGCTGGCTGCCATCTGTCATGAGCTTTTTCAAAGATGTCAGCACCATGCTGTCACAGTATCTCCGTGGACAGATTTCCGTCATGATCATCCTGTCCTTCTACTATTCAACCGCCCTGTCCTTTGCGGGGTATTCTGTTGGTGTGCCGATTGGCATCATCACCGGCCTGATGGCTTTTGTGCCATATGTCGGCATCTGTGTCGGCTTTGCCCTGGCGGCAGCCGCAACACTCCTGCAGTTCGATGACATGCTCCATTGGATCATCCTGCTCGCCATCTATGGCTTTGGCTACGCTTTTGATGGCCTGATCATGACACCGAAACTGGTCGGTAACAGGATTCAGATTCATCCATTGATTGTGATTTTTGCCCTGCTGGCTTTCGGGCAGCTGTTCGGCTTTGTCGGTATCCTCATTGCATTGCCATCTTCGGCTGTTCTGGCTGTTGCCATCCGCCGTTTACGCAAATCTTACGTCAACAGCCATTTCTACAAGGACTGACCGAGATGATGCAACAGATGCCGCTTGATCTCGGCACACCACGTCTGCCCTCCCTGCAGGATTTCACTGTTGGGCGGAATGCCGAGGTTTTCCAACTGCTGAATGGCATTGCGGACAGGACATCATCCGACCGTTTTGTCTATTTATGGGGTGAACCCGGTACTGGTAAAACGCATCTGCTCCAGTCTCTGGCACAGAATGGTCCAGCACGCTATATCACATCGCATTCGCCTTTGGCGGATTTCACCTATACCCCGGAAATCTCTCTGTATCTGATTGATGACTGTGACCAGTTCCCGCCACGCAGGCAGATTGAGGCATTCGGTCTTTTCAATCAGGTTCGGGACAGCAACACCGCCTATCTGGTCACAGCCGGAGCCTGTGCGCCTTTATCCCTGAAACTGAGGGATGACCTGAGAAGCCGCCTCTGCTGGGGGCTTGTTTACCAGATTCATGGGCTTTCCGATGAGGAAAAAATCACGGTACTGTCCAATCAGGCAAAGCTGCGTGGCCTGAATCTGTCGACCGGTGTCCTGCCTTGGCTGATGACCCATTACAAGCGGGATATGCATTCACTTGCAAGAATCCTCGATGACCTAGACCATTATTCCCTGCAGACAAAACGAACGGTGACACTACCGCTTCTCTATGAGCTACTGGATCAAAAACTGGAACTGAAAAATGACTGATACCCTGGCCTTATTTGACCTTGACAACACCCTGCTTCCCATCGACTCTGATTACGAATGGGGGCAGTTCATCTGCCGTATTGGCGCTGTTGACAGAGATGCCTACGAGAAAAAGAATCAGGAATTTTTTGACCAGTATATCGCTGGCACACTCGATCCTGCCGAGTATCTTGCCTTTGCATTAGGAGAACTGAAAGGCATCCCACGGAAACAGCTCGATGCTTGGCGTCAGCAGTATATGGATGAAGTCATCCTGCCGAACATCCGCCAGTCAGCCCGCGACCTGGTCAACAGCCATCTGGATAAGGGGCATCTGACAGCGATTGTCACAGCCACCAACCGTTTTGTGACGGAACCGATTGCACAGGCATTCGGTGTCCAGCATCTGATTGCCGCTATTCCTGAAGAAACCCCTGATGGTGAACTGACAGGCAATCTGATTGGCACACCGACCTCAGGTGAGGGTAAAATCGAGCACACTCAGAATTGGCTCGCATCCATGAACCTGTCATTTGAGCATTTTGAGCACAGTTATTTCTACAGCGATTCAGACCGTGATATTCCTCTGCTCTCAAGAGTCCGATATCCTGTTGCGGCGAATCCTAACAGCCGTCTGAAGGCTTACGCAGACGCCCACGGCTGGAAAATATTGAATTTGTTTGATGATTGATTTTTTTCGGAAGATTTTTGGTCTGTCTGACCCGAAGCAGACTGACAAGACATCGACAATGGCGGCAATGACCGAGTCGGTGACAAAGCATTCGGCGCAGACACCAGATATCCTGCAGGCACACGAACATGGCATTGACCCTGACCTCGTTTCCAAAAACGCGGTCCGTGTCGTTACAACCCTACAGAAGGCAGGCTATGATGCTTTTATTGTCGGCGGTGCAGTCCGTGACCTGATTCTGGGCGAAAAACCGAAAGATTTCGATGTCGCTACCAATGCAACACCAGAACAGGTCCGCCGGCTTTTCCGACGCGCTTTCCTGATTGGCAGACGCTTCCAGATTGTCCATGTCCGTATGGGGCGTGATGACCTGTTCGAGGTGACAACATTCCGCGGCAGTTCGCCAAAGCCTGCTGAAACGGATGCATCAGGACGCCTGCTCAGCGACAACAATTTCGGCACCCAGGCAGAGGATGCTGACCGTCGCGACTTCACCATCAACGCACTCTACTACAACCCGACAAACCAGACCCTGCTCGATTACCATCATGGGATGCGTGATCTGGCGGCAAAGACGCTTCGTATTATCGGCGATGCAGAAGTCCGTTACCGCGAAGACCCGGTCAGAATGCTCAGGGTTGTCAGATTTGCCGCAAAGCTGGGTTTCAAGCTGGATACCCGAACCAGTGCGCCAATCCATCATCTGCGCCATCTGCTCAGCAACATCCCGCCTGCACGGTTGTTCGATGAATCCCTGAAGCTGCTGATGAGTGGCAACGCTATGTCCTGCCTGAATGAGCTTCGGGCTTTTGGCCTGCACAGCTGCCTGTTGCCTTTGCTGGATGATGCCCTGTCAAATCCTAAAGCCGCCCGTTTCATCGAGCTTGTTCTCGAACGGACGGATATCAGGATTCGTGACGGCAAAACAGTTTCTCCAGGCTTCCTGTTTGCAACCCTGCTGTGGAGTGAGGTCGAGGCACAGTGGGAACAGTACAAGGCAGACGGAGAATACCCGATTCCTGCCCTTATCGATGCGACCAATACGATTCTGGACAGACAGACCGAGAAACTCGCTATCCAGCGCCGTATCGCCACTGATATGAAAGATATCTGGATGCTCCAACCCCGCCTTGAAAAGCGGGCAGGCAAGACAGCATTCCGCCTGTTGGAAAATCCACATTTCAGAGCAGCATTCGACTTTATGCTGATCCGTTGTGATGCGGGGGAACTCGATCCAGAGATTGGCGAATGGTGGAAATCCTTCGTTGACAGCGATACCGAAGGCAGACAGGCTCTCCTTGCCGCATTGACTGCGCAGTCAGGCTCAGGAGCCCCACGCAAACGCAGACGACCTCGCAGACGCAAGAAGCCTGCATCATCGACAGAAACAAACCATACATCTGATCATTCAGCCAATATACCAGACTGATATGCAAACCAACCATGCTTATATTGGAATCGGTGCCAATCTTGGGGATGCCCTGCAGCAGGTCACTGATGCGATTGCACTGATTGGCACAAATGACAGCATCCAGGTCACAGCCGTTTCTTCTTTTTACACCACCGAACCTATCGATTCGTCGGGTGATGATTACATCAATGCAGTGTTCAAGGTTGAGACATCGCTGGATGCAGATGCCCTGCTCACCAAGCTGTTTGAGATTGAGCAGCAGTTTGGCAGGGAACGCCCTTATTACAATGCGCCACGCACACTGGATCTCGACCTACTGCTGTTCAATGATGAAATCCGCAGTACAGCACGCCTGACTTTACCGCATCCCCGCATGCATGAACGTGCGTTTGTCCTGATTCCACTGCTTGAGATTGCACCTGATATTGTGATTCCAAACAAGGGACCAGCAGCATCTTTCGTGGATGCTGTCAGCAATCAACGAATACAACCACTCTAATCTGTCATTATTGAGGCTTATTATGTTCAATATTCCTGTTTTTCTGCAAACGACTGGTCTGCTTATTGCATCCAATGTTTTCATGACCTTTGCATGGTATGGTCATCTGCGCAACCTGTCCTCAAAGCCTTGGTATATCGCCGCCATGATCAGCTGGGGAATTGCCCTGTGTGAGTACCTGCTTCAGGTGCCAGCCAACCGAATCGGTTTTCAGGCTTTCAGCCTTGCCCAGTTGAAGATTCTCCAGGAAGTCATCACGCTAGGTATCTTTGTCCCGTTTGCGATGATCTACATGGACCAGCCGTTCAAGACTGACTATATCTGGGCAGCGCTGTGCCTGGTCGGTGCGGTTTACTTTATTTTTCGCTCATAATTGATTATTAGGCGTGACATCGTCTGAAAAACAAGGCATCATCCGCCCTGTGTTATCACCTTTCACTCTTGAGGTTTTTCATGGCTACCTATCTGCAGGAACGTAAATCTGTCACAACAAACACCATCGCAAAGATGTATCAGAACGATGAGAAGATCACGATGCTCACCTGTTATGATGCAAGCTTTGCTTCACTGATGGATCAATGCGGTGTGGAAACACTGCTGATCGGTGACTCTCTGGGTATGGTCTGCCAGGGTCTTGATTCCACCCTGCCTGTATCCATTGATGACTGCGCTTATCACACTGCCTGTGTTGCACGAGGCAACAAGACCGCACTGATTGTCACCGATATGCCTTTCGGCACCTATCCAGACAAGGAAACCGCCTACGTCAATGCAGTGAAACTGATCAAAGCTGGTGCGCATATGGTCAAGATGGAAGGTGGCGTATTGATTGCAGATACCATCCGGTATCTTGTAGAACGCAGCATTCCTGTCTGTGGTCATGTGGGGCTGACCCCTCAGTCTGTCAACAAATTCGGTGGCTATCGTGTCCAGGGTAAGTCTGATGATGGTGCCCAGCAGGTGATGAATGATGCCAAGGCAGTCGCAGAGGCAGGTGCATCCATGATGGTTCTGGAAGCGATTCCAGCACCGCTCGGCAAAGCAGTCACTGAAACTGTCAGCTGCCCAACCATCGGTATTGGCGCAGGTCCAGACTGTTCAGGTCAGGTGCTTGTGATGCACGATATGCTGAATGTCTATCCTGGTAGAAAAGCACGTTTTGTCCATAACTTCATGGAAGGACAGCCATCTATTGAAGCAGCTATCAAGGCCTATGTGGCAGCAGTGAAAGACGGCTCTTTCCCAGCACAGGAGCACTGCTTCTGAACGGTTCAGCTCCACTGAAACCGATCAGGTCCAGAGACAGAAAAGCGGCTCATTTGAGCCGCTTTTTCATTTCCTGCAGAAGCGATACAAGATACGGTTAAACGAAGATAGGCGAAATTAATCAACCTTTCTGCGGTCTTAGAATCTTTTGAAGATCTTTGATCCATCTTCGGGTTGGCAGGTTTGTTGCTTCCTTGATGCGGTTCGCCAGTACATCGCACTCATCGATATCAATGACAGGACGCTTCTTGAATGCCAGCACAATGACATTCCCTTCTGGCACTGGCGGGAGAGGCATCACCTCCATGAAAGACTGCTTGATCCCCTTGATGTTCTTGCCATAGCTGGGCACATCACCAAACAGATTGACCGCCATAATGCCGTCATCTTTCATGCATCTGCTGCAATCTGCATAGAACTCCGGCGAATCCAGCACAGGACCTTTTGCATCGGCATCATAGAGATCCACATGCATGATGTCGAATTTTCCAGTGTACTGTTCGTCTTTCACAAAGTCCTGTGCATTGATGAGATTGACATGCAGGCGCTCGTCATCGGGAGGCAGCTCGAACATGCTGTGGCAAACATTGATGACATCTGGATTGATTTCTGCAACGTGTGTTTCGCTCTCTGGGAAATAGTGATAGCAGAACTTGGTCAATGCCGCAGACCCCAGCCCCAGCTGGGCAATCTGTTCAGGCTTCTGCCTGAAGAGCATCCAGAGAACCATTTTCTGACTGTAAGACAGGACAAGCTGATTGGGGCGGCTGATCCGCATTGCGCCCTGTACCCAAGGTGTGCCGAAATGCATATAGCGCAGCCCTGCATACTCAGATAATGTCACAGGTGACAGTTTTATTTTCTTGCTTTTCGGCGCAGGTCTTCTGCGCGACTCCTCATTCTCGATTGATTTCCGCTTTATCAACATTGACTTGATCCAATCAAACATCGGTTTTCCCGTTTTCTTTTCTGCTAGCTTGCGGCAGTTTCTGATAGCACAGCCTTACAGGATGCCCCCACGATTGTAGCCTCTCCTGAAGAAGAATGGAAAAGAAAAAACCCCTTAAGCGGGCTTAAGGGGTTTTCTTGAACTGAGTCTCTCCCGGACCGAAGTCCGGGGAAGAGCCGAGTCACTAATCAACAGGGTTGATTAAGCAACACCAACTTTCTTCTTACCAACGGTAGAGACGATGTTCAGGCTCTTGATACGGCCGGATTCAACACCTGCGTCTGGATCGATCATAGCGTTGATCAGGCAAGGTTTCTTGGAAGCAACTGCTTCTTCCAGAGCTGCCTTCAGTTCAGATGGGTTGTTAGCCAGGTAGCCTTTACCACCGAGAGCTTCCATCATCAGGTCGTAGCGAGCACGGGTCAGACGGGTACATGCGATTGCACCGTTGTAGTCTTCTTCGTTACCCTTGTAGATACCGCCGTTGTTCATGATAACAACGGTAACTGGCAGGTTGTAACGGCAGATGGTTTCCAGTTCCATACCGGAGAAACCGAATGCGGAGTCACCTTCAACAGCGATGACTGGGTCGCCGGTAACTGCAGCTGCTGCAACGCAGTAGCCCATACCGATACCCATAACACCCCAGGTACCAGTGTCCAGACGACGGCGTGGTTCCAGGATGTCAACAATCATACGGGTGTTGTCCAGTGCGTTTGCACCTTCGTTAACCAGGTTGATGGATGGGTTAGCAGCGATGTATTCTTTGATAACGCCCAGAGAGTTCTGGTAGTTCATTTCACCGCCGTTGTAGGTTGCCATCTTGTCAGCCAGTTTAGCTTTGTTAGCTGCACACTTGTCGAAGATTTCTTTGCACCAGTCAGCTGGAGCTTTGTAGCCCTTAACAGCTGCGGTAACCTGTGGCAGAGTAACTTTAACGTCACCAACAACTGGAGCAGCGATTGGCTGGTTAGAGTCGATTTCCTGTGCCAGAACGTCGAACTGAACGTATTTCTTCAGTTCGTTACCCCAGGTCTTGCCTTTACCGTGCTGCATCAGCCAGTTCAGACGAGCAGCGATCAGGATGCAGACGTCACAGCCAGCCAGTGCACGTGCACGGTTTGCAGCTGCGGACAGTGGGTGGTTGTCAGGAATGGTACCTTTGCCCATGCCCATTGGCAGGAATGGGATACCGGTTTCTTCGATGAAAGCTTTAACTTCAGCTTCTGCACGAGCATATGCAGTACCTTTACCGATAACTGCAACTGGTTTCTTAGCAGCTTTGATGACTTCTGCTGCACGAGCAACGTCTGCTGCTGGAGCTGCTGCACCACCGATTGGAGCTGGGGTGAAGCGCAGTGCGTTAGCTTCTGCCAGAGGCATGGTCTGACCGAACAGGCGAGCTGGGAGGTCAACGTAAACACCACCTGGACGACCGGTCAGTGCAGTGCGCATTGCACGTGCGATACCGATAGGAATGTCACGGATGGAGTTGATACGATAGGAAGCTTTACAATGTGGCTTAGCGATCTGGAACTGATCCATTTCTTCGTAGTCGCCCTGCTGCAGGTCGACGATGTCACGTTCGGAAGAACCAGACAGCAACAGCATTGGGAAGCAGTTGGTGGTAGCGTGTGCCAGAGCTGCAACACCGTTCAGGAAGCCAGGAGCAGAAACGGTCAGTGCAACACCTGGTTTGCCTTCGATGTAACCAGCGATGGAAGCAGCGTAACCAGCGTGCTGTTCTGCACGGAAGGAGTAGAAACGCAGACCTTCTTCCTGCCAGAGACGTGCCAGGTTGGTGATAGGAATACCAACAACGCCGTACATGGTGTCGATACCGTTGTCTTTCAGTGCGTCGATCAACAGATGGAAGCCATCAGTCAATTCTACATTTTCTTCATTACTCATGAGTAATACCTTTCTTTGGTTGGTTTTGATGTTAACGTCAAAAACGTCAGCTCAAAGTATGCCCTATGAACGCCGAAAATATTGTTGACCTAGGTCAATTTGATAAGATGCAGACATCACTATTTTTCCATTTTCAGCCTCTTACTTTCATTTTATTGACCTAGGTCAATTTTGAGCCACTTTAGGTCATTTTTATATCCGAATCGAGCTCATACAGAATACCCTGTCCAGATGACAGCCAGACACTGCTGAAAGGTCATCTGCAACTATCAGAATGGATAAAAAAACACTGGAAACCGGAGAAAGAGGAACGGGAAGGAGTGGGTTGGTCCCGCCAACAGGAATCGAACCTGTATCACACGCTTAGGAGGCATGGGTACTATCCATTGTACTATGGCGAGACACACGGGAATGTGCATTTTACCCTATGCAGTTCCACTGGACGAGAGGGGAAACGATTATTTTCACGCAGACCTCTGTACAATACCTCTCTTTATATAACAGAACAGTCTTTTCTTTATTATGGCGATTATCACTCTCAGGGAAGCACAGCTGGCGTTCGGCCACTACCCGATGCTTGACCATGCCGAATTCTCCATGGAGGCGGGCGAGAAAATCGGGCTGATCGGCAGGAACGGCACTGGCAAGTCCTCTCTTCTGCAGGTACTGGCTGGACAGGCGAAACTTGATGACGGTTTTCTGACAGTCCAGCAGAATCTTTCCATCGCTTATGTCGAGCAGGATCCTGTCTATCCTGAAGACAGGACTGTTTTCGAGGTGGTTTCCTCTTCCCTGGAAGAAATCCACGGCCTTCTGCAGGAATATGAATCGCTTTCCGCCGCACTGGAAAACCAGAATGATGCCAAGACCCTTGAGCGGTTCCTGGAGCTTCAGCATAGGTTGGATGCCGCCGGCGCATGGGATATGACCCACCGTGTCGAGAATATCCTCGACCGCCTGTCTCTGAACAAAAATGACAGGATCGGACAGCTTTCTGGTGGTCAGTACAAGCGTGTCGCGCTTGCCAGAGGGCTGGTGGGTGCGCCCGACCTGCTGATGCTGGACGAACCGACCAACCATCTGGACTTCGAGTCCATCCAATGGCTGGAAAGTGTACTCAAGGATTTCAACGGCAGCCTGCTGTTCATCACGCACGACCGTCAGTTCCTCGACAATATTGCCACCCGCATCATTGAGCTGGACCGGGGCAGACTGCTGTCTTATCCCGGCAATTTCAGTGCCTATCGGAAAACCAAGGCAGAGCAGCTGGCTGTCGAGGCTGTCGAGAATGCAAAATTCGACAAGTTCCTTGCACAGGAAGAGGTCTGGATCAGAAAAGGCATCGAGGCAAGGCGCACCCGCAACGAGGGCAGGGTCCGCCGTCTTGAGGCATTGAGACGGGAACGTGCCGCCCGCCGTGAGCATCAGGGACAGGTGAGGATGTCCCTGTCTGCCGGTGAGCGCTCGGGACGGATGGTTGCCGAACTGACCGACATCAGCAAATCTTATGGTGAGCGTTCGATTGTCAAACAATTCTCAGACATCATTCTCCGTGGCGACAAAATCGGGCTGATTGGTCCGAACGGTATCGGCAAGACAACCCTGCTGAAAATGATTCTCGGCGAGATTGCACCGGATTCCGGTTCTGTCAGATTAGGCACCAACCTGCAGGTCGCTTATTTTGACCAGATGCGCGCCCAGCTGAATGACAATGACACACTGGTTGATACCATTTCTCCTGGCAGCGAATATGTCGAGGTTGGCGGTCAACGCAAGCATGTGATGAGCTACCTGTCAGATTTCCTTTTCTCACCGGAAAGAGCCCGCTCTCCAGTGTCTTCCTGTTCTGGTGGCGAGAAAAACCGTCTTCTGCTCGCCCGCCTGTTTGCCCGCCCTGCCAATGTGCTTGTCCTGGACGAACCAACCAATGATCTGGACATCGACACACTGGAACTGCTGGAGGCATTGCTTCAGGATTATAATGGCACCGTTTTCCTCGTCAGCCATGACCGGGCATTCCTCGACAATGTTGTCACGCAGGTGATTGCCGCAGAAGGCAATGGCATGTGGCGCGAATATGTCGGTGGCTACAGTGACTGGGAACGGGTTCGCCCGACGCCAGAACCCGTAGAACGCAAGGCAAAACCTGCCACGGAAGAAGAAAGCGCCGCCAAGAAAAAAGCACCACCGAAACAGCGCAAGAAACTGAGTTACAAGGAACAGCGTGAGCTGGATGCACTTCCAGAAAGGATTGCCGCGCTGGAAAGCGAGCAGGCACAGATTTCCCAACGGCTTAATGATCCGTCCATTTATGCAGGCGATGGCGCTGAGGGCGTCCGCCTCAACAAGCGGTTTGTCGAAATCGATGAAGAGCTGATGGAATGCATGGCACGCTGGGAAGAGCTGGAAGAAAAAATCTCATAACTTTCGAGCCAGCATAAACAGCAAGGGGAAGCCATCGGCTTCCCCTTGCCAGTTTTTCAGTATCTGATAAATCTTATTTTGACCGGCGCAGGAAGTCGCGCACTCTGAACCCCATGGCGAACAGTGCACCGAAGTAAACCACGCCGCAGAAAACCATCACCAGCGCCATGGCACCGATACGCAGGAATGGCGTTGACTTCATGCCAATCCAGTCGAACTGCCCTGCAATCCAGAGTGATGCACCAGCCAGCAGCACCAGTGCGACAACCACACGGATAAAGAAGAACAACCAGCCTTTCTGTGGTTTATAGACACCTTTCCTGATCAGCAGGACATAGAGGATCAGGGCATTCGCACACCCTGCCAGACCGATGGAGAGTGACAGTCCTGCATGGTCAAAGATCGGAACAAAGATAAAGTTGAGTACCTGTGTCACGATGAGAGTGACAATACCGATCTTGACTGGGGTCTTGATATCCTGACGGGCATAGAAAGCCGGTGCCAGCACACGGATCATGACCAGCCCGGTCAACCCGACACCATACGCAATCAGGGATTTTGATGTCATGACCACATCCACCGCACTGAAACGCCCATAGTGGAACAGGGTTGTCGTGCAGGGAATCGGCAGGGTCATGAGCATGACTGCCGCAGGCATTGCCAGCATGAGCGTCATACGGAGCCCCCAGTCCAGCAGGGAGGAATATTCTTCAGAATCGTTGCTTGCGTGTGCCTTGGAGAGGCTTGGCAGCAGGATGGTGCCCAATGCCACACCGAGCAGGGCATTTGGAAATTCCATCAGGCGGTCAGCATAGGAAATCCAGGAAACGCTGCCATGGGTCAGACGCGATGCAATATTGGTGTTGATCATGAGACTGATCTGTGCAACTGATGAAGCAAAAATCGCAGGAATCATCTGACCGATGATGCGTCGCACGCCGGCATTCTTGAATGCCCCGACAATATTGAAGGAAATGCGGGGCAGCATACCCAGGCGTTTCAGCCATGGAATCTGGATACCCAGCTGAAGCACACCGCCGACAAACACCGCACCTGCCAACGCAAGCACAGGGCGCTCAAGCATTGGCGCAACAAAGATGGAAGCGATGATGAAAGAGATATTCAGCAGCACTGGAGTGAATGCCGGAATCCTGAACTCACGGTTGGTATTGAGGATGCCCCCTGCCAATGCGACCATTGACATGAAGAAGATGTAAGGGAACATGATCTGTGTCATCAGCACAGACACCTCGAAAATCTCTGCATTGCCATCCAGCCCGGTCGCGATGGCATAGACGACATAATTCGAGAAGACAATCCCCAGCACACAGACAAGAATCAGCGTCCATGCCAGAGCGGTCGCAACCTTGTCGATAAGCTGTTTGGTCTCCGCCTTATCCTTGCTGCTTGAGTATTCGGCAAGAATCGGCACAAATGCCTGGGAGAAAGCACCTTCAGCAAAGAGTCTTCTCAGCAGGTTCGGAATACGGAACGCCACAAAAAACGCATCGGTCAGCCCGGATGCGCCAAAGGCTTTCGCCACCAGCAGTTCACGGATCAGCCCCGTGACACGGGAAAGCAGTGTAAAGCCAGAAACAGAGAAAAACGTCTTGAGAAAGTTCATGGAAGGGCATTATATCCCTGCAATCAGAATTTTTTACCTTTATATGTCTCTTTTTTTGCCTGAAAACAGCAACATAGTGCATCCAGCCCCTTTGAATTCCACGGACTAATCTGTATAATTCGATGTTTACTCTTTTCCATCCTGATTATTCAGGTTTTTCAACATTATTTTTATTGATGGAGTTTCCATGTACGCGGTCATAAAAACCGGTGGCAAACAGTATAAAGTTGTTGCTGGCCAAAAATATAAAGTAGAACAGATACCTGCGGAAGTTGGATCCGAAGTCACCCTGGACCAGGTTCTTGCTGTCGGCGAAGGCGAATCCATTCGTGTCGGCGCACCTCTGGTTGAAGGCGCAACGGTTCTGGCAAAAGTTGTTTCAGTAGGTCGTCACGATAAAGTCAAGATCTTCAAGATGCGCAGACGTAAACATTATCAGAAACGTCAGGGCCATCGTCAGAACTACACTGAACTGGAAATCGTTTCCATCAACGCTTGATTATCTTCACACCTCAGCCTGATAACTGAAGTGGTTTGAAAAACTTAATTCTGGAGTCTTAAAATGGCACATAAAAAAGGCGGCGGTACCACCCGCAACGGACGTGAATCCGAATCCAAACGTCTGGGCGTCAAGGTTTACGGCGGTCAGGCCATCAATGCTGGCAGCATCATCATGCGTCAGCGTGGCACCACTATCCATCCAGGTGAAAACGTCGGTATGGGTAAAGACCACACCCTGTTCGCTCTGATCGACGGCACTGTCAAATTTGTCGTCAAAGGCGCAGCGAAGAAACATTACGCAACTGTTGTTCCAGCTGCTTAATGTTTCCTGACAGCCTTCGGGCTGTACTGAACATCATGGCTCTGTCGATATAGGCAGAGCCTTTTCATTATCTGCAGGTGCTTTTATGAAATTTATCGATGAAGCAAAAATTGAGGTTGTTGCAGGCAACGGTGGTAA
>CAZHQM010000003.1:22339-37320 GCA_964534155.1 uncultured Oxalobacter sp. | reverse complement strand
CGTGAAATGAACGTGGTCGCCCTGACTGGCAAAGGCGGCGGCAAGATCAAGCAGATGCTGACTGAAAACGATGTGGAAATCTGCGTTCCTCACGACCGCACCGCTCGCATCCAGGAGGTCCACCTGCTCGCTATCCATAGCATCTGTGACGGTATCGATACTGCACTTTTTGGAGAAGATGTCGATGAATAAACCAACCTTCAACTGGAAGAACCTCACTGCCAAGCTCATGCTGGCAGGTGCGCTCACCTGTTCCCTCACTGCGTGCGTCCCTGTCATGCTCTTCAGCGGCGCAGTTGGCGGCGGTATGGCAGCTGTTGACCGTCGCACTGTCGGTGCACAGACCGAAGACAAGGCCATCGTCCTCAAAGGTGAGAACATCGCCTACAAACTGGCAGGCGACAATGGACACGTCAATGTCACCAGCTTCAACCGCAAAGTCCTGCTGACCGGTGAGGTTGACAGCGAGGCAACCAAACAGGCTGTCGCGAATGCAATGACTGAAATCGACAATGTTGAAACCGTGGTCAACGAGCTGGCAATCATGGCACCTTCCGGCATGGGCTCCCGTTCCAATGACTCCCTGCTCACCACCAAGGTCAGCACCAGCCTGCTCGCAGAGAAAAACCTCTACTCCTCTGCGTTCAAGACAGTTACCGAGCGTGGCACCGTTTACCTGATGGGGCGTGTCACCGAAGAAGAAGGCGCACATGCTGCCCGTGTCGCAGCTGGTGTCAGTGGTGTACAGAGCGTGGTCAAGGTATTTGAATACATCACACAGGAAGAACTGGAAAAGCTGGTCATCCTGCAGAAGACCAACAATCAGGACAACGTATCCAGCAGTCCTGACGAAATAGAATAATCATCTGAACCGGTCTGGCTCAATCGAGCCAGGTCAGCAGACGGCTGACCGAATCTTCAACAGCCTCGAGGGTCGGGACTTCGTTCTCGCCACCGAGGCTGATGACTTTTGGAGACCAATCACAGCAGGTGCGCCAGCGGGGGATATTGCAGTAGATCTGAACTGTCGGCTTGTCATATGCCGCCGCCAAGTGAGACAGACCGGTATCCACCCCAACAATAAACGAAGCACGCCCGGTCAGCGTGGACATATCAGTGATGGAAAGCCGTGGCAGAACAACCGCATCCTGCAGGTCAGCCGCCAGTCTTTCAGCCTCAGCTTTTTCAGCATCATTGCCCCATGGAAGCAGGATCTGCAGACCCTTTTCATGCAGCATCTCACCAATCTTGATCCAGTTCGGATGTGCCCACTTCTTCGAATCGCGGGAAGTGCCATGGAAGAACAATGCAAACGGACGCTCTGGCATCCATTCATAAGAACCCGTTGAAATCTCCAGACCGAAGTCCGGTGGCGTATCAATCGTGTAGCCCAGAGCCTTCGCAATCATCTCGCGGCTGCGCTGCACCACATGGATATGCTTCTCCATCTTGATGCTCTCATCATGGAAAAAGCGGGAAATCGGCTCATAGCCAGAACCATCGGTCTTGTTGCCCAGACCGACCTTCTTGCCCCCCGCTGCCGTCTTGGAAAAGCCCATGATGATGCCTGTTTTCAGCAGGCCCTGCGTATCGAACACCCAATCGTATTCATGCTCTTTCAGGCGGTCACGGAAAGCCTTGAAATCTGCACGGGTCTCAGCGGAAAAAGGTTTCTTGCGCCATCTGCGCAATGCAAAAGGAATCACATCCGTGACATGTCGGTTCTGCTTCA
The DNA here is from genome assembly GCA_964534155.1 of uncultured Oxalobacter sp. Lineage (GTDB taxonomy): Bacteria > Pseudomonadota > Gammaproteobacteria > Burkholderiales > Burkholderiaceae_D > Oxalobacter. Next base: position 35,588 of record CAZHQM010000003.1, on the reverse strand, counting down.
CCAGCCCGACATAGCCCTCTTCAACCACCCAGTCGATGATGGCATCAGGATAATGGCGATGGATATCCGCCAGCACAGGCAGATTATGGACAACGTCCCCCAGAGAAGAGACACGGACAATCAGGATTCGCATTTTGCAGATGAAAAACGTTCGAAGCTGACATTAGAACATAATCAACGCGAACGTGGAAATATTTGCAGGGCAAACCCTGATTTCATCCTTGTCAGGCAGGCAGATACCGCATCCAGACAGTACCGTTGTCGTACTGCTTCACCTTGCCGGTCAGTTTCAGCTTGACCGGTGGACGGGACTGATCCTGAATCCCATCAAAAGCCGCATTCCAGCCAGCCCTGCCATCAATACCCGGTGAGTACATCATACTGATTTCATCCAGCAGACCTGCGGCGAGGAAACTGCCGTTGATCAAGCCACCACCTGTCACCACCAGGCGCTTCACACCAAACTCACTTCCCAGAATCTCCATCGCCCGAGCCAGATCAATGCGGGAAGAGCCAACCGCAATATAAGAGATGCCGTTCGCTTTCAGATAATTCAGATAAGCCGTCGAAGCCTGTTCACTCACCAGACAGATCAGTGACTTGCCTTCGAGATTGTCATCCTTCCAGCGCAGAGTACCAGTCGTGTCGCAGATGATGTGATAACCCTCTGCATCAACCGCCTTATAGACAGCCTCTTTACCGACTGCCACGGCATCATCAACAGCAAAAAAGCCCTCATCGGCATAATGCATTACAGCCGTCACCTTGCCATTCAGCATCGAAGGGCAATCCAACTCCTTGAGCGCCTCATAATATTCAGGTCCACATATCTGATCGACCATATCGCAGTCGATACGGCCATCCAATGAAGCCAGCATATGGCAGATGATATAAGGTTTTGTCATGTCACTCTCCGAAGTTGATTATGGTGGACATTAGAACATAATCAATAGGATTGCAGAACCCCAAAACTTTTTGCATCACAACGCAAAAACTTCTGACTTTTAGAAAGTTTTCGCATTACATTCCAAAAACTTCTGATTTTTGTATAATGTTTGGAACGGAATCCAAAAACTTAGACAAAAATCATGGCACTTATCGCTCGCGATGCCTACCTGAACCGGCTGATTGCCTGGGAGGCAAAACATATCATCAAAGTTGTTACAGGCGTCAGACGCTGTGGCAAATCCACCCTGCTGCACTTGTTCCAAGAGCATCTGCGCGGGAAAGGCGTTGCGCCCGACCGAATCATTGCTATCAATTTTGAAGATTTTGCCCACGCAAAACTCAGATCACCAGAAACACTCCACGCCTATGTCACAGAAAGACTTGCCACAGGCAAAATGACCTATGTCTTCTTCGATGAAATCCAACTCGTCGAAGGATTTCAGCAGGTCATCAACAGCCTCTTCCTGAATCCAGATATCGACATCTACCTGACAGGCTCAAACGCAAACCTGCTATCTGGCGAACTGGCAACCCTGCTTACAGGGCGCTATATTGAAATCTCAATGATGCCCCTCTCCTTTGCAGAATTCATCAGTGCCAATCCGCAGAGCACCGCATCGCTGGATGACCGATACCGCCAGTACATCGAAACAACATCGTTTCCGTTTGCCATTGAATTCGACCACCGTCCATCCCAGATTCAGGAATACCTCAGCGGGCTATTCAACACTATCGTGGTCAAGGACATTCTGAACAGAAAGAAAATCGCAGATGCCCGAATCCTCGAAAGCACTGTCAGATTCCTTTTTGACAGCGTTGGCTCACGTATATCCACAAAGAAAATCGCCGACTCACTGACATCACTCGGTAGAAAAATCGACAGCAGAACAGTCGAGAAATATGTTCAGGCATTGGAAGAAAGCTTTGTCCTCTACCGTGCAGAGCGGTATGACATCAAGGGCAAACAACTCCTGCAGACATTAGACAAATACTATGCTGTCGACATTGGTCTGCGCCGTGCATTACTCGGTTCAAAATCCATGAATGCCGGCCATATCCTTGAAAACATCGTCTATCTTGAACTCAGGCGCAGGGGATATCAGGTCTATATCGGTAAATACGATGACCTCGAAATCGACTTTGTAGCAGAGAATGAAAGTGGCACAACGTACTTTCAGGTATCCGCAACCGTCCGTGATGAAGAAACCCTTAAGCGGGAACTGAGACCACTCCAGAAAATCAAGGACAACTATCCGAAATACCTGCTGACACTGGACAACGACCCTGCGACTGAATACAGCGGCATCCAGCAAATGAACGCCCTGCAGTGGTTGGCGATGAAATAACTAACTGTGTGAAGCCTTCTTTGAAGACAGCTCAGACAACTTATTGATCCACTCTTCAATCTGATTCAGCAGAAACCTGCGTTCTGGTGGGTTCAATCGCTCCAGCTGAGCAGAGATATTGTCCATCACTGATAATGAACTGAGAGATGCTGTCCCAACCAACTGCCACAGCGCAACACCCAGCTCATCAGCAATTCTATCCAACATCGGAATACTCGGCAGAATCACTCCCCTCTCCATGCGGGAGAGGGACCCCGTATCGATTCCGAGTTTTTCTGCCACATCAGCCTGAGTCCGTTTTGACGCTTTTCTAGCCTCCGCAATGTTCCTGCCAATGCGGACAGCAATGTTCTTTTCCATAAGACAACACAATCTGCAATTGCGGATTATGTTGCCTTACAGACAGGGCTTTGATAACATCACGCAATGCCTTTTTGGGCGCGTGGCGCCCATTTTGAAATTTTATCTTTGCGTTTTCAGCTTTTTCCCCCTCATTAGATATACTATGTTTGAATTTACAAAGAATCTCGAGAAAATAATTAATGAAATATCTTCATGTTCTTATGAAGAAATGAAAAAGCCCAAAAAAAGAGAATGTCTTGATTATTGGAAAAACAACATAAGGGATTTTATAAATTTCTTTTATCGCCTAGAAGACAAGGAAAGCAAGGATATATTTTTTAAAATACTACGATATAATTTCGCATATTCATTATTTGGAGAAATAACAAACGAAAAATATGCACTATATTCTCCTAAAGCATGGAATGCCTTGCTTACAGAGGCTCGCAATGGTCAAGGAGTAGAAAATGATTATTTATTAGATAGAATTGAAGTTTATCTATTAGAGGGATACAAATACAAAGACATTTGCAAAGTAGAAGAAGGCGATTATGTCTTTGACTGCGGTGCATATACTGGAAATACAGCAATTTATTTTTCAGAAAAGGCAAAAGAATCTGGAAAAATATTCTCCTTTGAAGCCATGCCTGAAACCTATAGCATTTTATGTAAAAATATCACTCAAAAAAATATTTACAAATACAACTATGCAATTGTAGACTCTAATAAAAAACTTAGATTCACGAAAGATGCAACTCTTGGATCCAGAATTACCGACTCTGAAAATTATATTGAGGTTCAAGGAATATCAATTGATGAGTTTGTAAAAAAAGAAGCTCTAGAAAGAGTTGATTTCATAAAAATGGATATTGAAGGTGCTGAATTAGATGCACTTACTGGTTGCAAAGAAGTTTGCCAAGAATTCTCCCCAAAATTAGCCATATGCATATACCACAAACCAGAAGACTGGATTACCATCCCCAAAAAAATTTTAGAGCTTAATAATGCATACAACTTCTATATAAAACATAATTCAAATAATTTTTATGAAACAGTTCTGTTTGCCATCCCAAATCAAGAAAAATACATTGGCATAACTGAAGAAGAAGTGGAAAAAGCATTGTTTTTATGGAAAAAATTTGACGAATTATTTTCTCAAAGATACATTCCATATGCAAAAAAAGAATATAGTATTCTAAGACTTCTAAAATACAATCTGTTATCTAAAATATCTTCTGGCAAGAAAAAATCTCGCTATATCAAAAAACTAGAAAAACAAGAAGAGCTTAAAAGAATTCTAGGATAGTACTCATTCTTTCAAAAAGGTGTTTTCCGTGACAATCACGGAGAGTGGGACATCGTATTCCCCGATTTCGAACTGGGTCTCAAGGCAGCTGTAAGCAACCCCCACTGTCAGCACATTGCTCTGCCCTTCAAGGGTGCGATCGAAGAAGCCGCCACCATAGCCCAGGCGATAGCGTTCTGGTGTATAGCCTACACACGGTATGAGTAGTGCCTCGGGCATAGGCACCTGCTGCATAGACTTCGGCACAGGGATGTTGAATGCCCCATCGACGAGTTCATCGCCCGGTTTCCACAGCATGAACTGCAGGGGGGTATCCTTGGCAGGCACATACGGCAGCGCCATCTGGACCTTGCCTGCCAGTGCCTCATAGAGTTCCGCCAGATCAGGTTCATTGCGTATCGGCAGATAGACACTGACTGTCTTGACCTGTTTTTCAGTAATCCACGCCAGCAACTGTTCACTCAGCGCATGGTTGTACTGCGCCCTTAAATCATCAGGAATTGCCTTCCGGATCGCGAGTAGTTGCTTTCTGTGTGCTTTTTTGTCCTCAGCAGGGGTAGAAACTGCGGAATCCCCTGCATGGTTTTCTGGTGGTGGTAAACTCATGAGCCTATACTTCTTTATTCTGTTATTCGGGGAAACCGGTTATGTGGAAAAGCTTGAGAAACTTCCTGCTGATATGTCTGACCTTCACCATGATCTCATGTGCCGAGGCATCACGAGAGCTGACATCAACACCGCAGCAGGACGAGACCTTCCGTCTCCTGCGTGAAGCCGCCCGAAAAGACAATGCAGAAAAAGCCGCAGAACTCGCCGACCAGTTGCAGGATTACCCGATTCCATCCTATGTCGCCTATTATCGGCTGAAATCCAATCTGCGCAATGCCACCAACGAAGAAGTTCTTGAATTTCTCAACCGATACGAAGGCACAGCCATCGCTGACCGCATGCGGAACGACTGGCTCCTGATCCTTGGCAAGAACAAAGACTGGGCAACCTTCGACCGTGAATATCCAAAATTCGTCCTCGATGACGATGCTGAGGTCAAATGCTTCGCCCTCATGTCCAAGGCAGAGAAAGGCACCAATGTCGTCAAAGAAGCCCGCGACCTGCTCGGCATGAGCTTCCCTAAAGCCAAGGAAACCGGCCTCGCTCTCATCGAGACCATGGCGGCAAAACGCCAGCTCAGCACTGATGACGCATGGTACTTCGCCCGCCTTGCCGCAGACCTCAATCTGCCTGGCACCGCAACCCGCATCGCAGGCATTGCCGGTGGTAACCCAGGCGCTGTCAGCGTTGCACTCGACAAGCCAAACTCCATCATCACAGCAGGCCCTGGCGAAAGCCGTGCCAGCCGTGAAACCTATTTCCTTGCACTAGGCAAAGCCGCAGCCAAACAGCGTGCACTCGCCGTCAGCTCCCTGAACGAGCACCTTGAAGACCTCAGTGCCAATGAACAGGCAGTCGCATGGTCACGCATCGCCCTCCCTGCCGCACTCCAGCTCTCACCTGAAGCATTCGGCTACTGGAAGAAGAGCGTCGGTGCAGACATCTCCCCATACGCCCACGAATGGCGCCTGCGCACCGCACTGCGCAATGAAGACTGGAAACTCGTCCGCGAATGGATTGACCTGATGCCAGCTTTCCTGCAGAACAACGACACATGGACCTATTGGAAAGGCAGAGCCCTCAAAGCCCTCGGCGATCGCAGTGATGCCATCGACCTCTTCAAGTCCATCTCCAAAGAACATACTTTTTATGGCATGCTGGCTGAAGAAGAGCTGAACGGCTGGGTCATCGTCCCATCCAGCCGCTACCATGTCACCGACAGGGAGGTCGAGGCGATGGCAGAAACCATGATCCTCGCCCGCAAGTTCTACAAGATGGACTGGACCTTCGAAGCCGTCCGCGAATGGAACTGGCAGCTCCGCCACATGACCGAAGACCGCCAGATCATCGTTGCCGCTGAACTCGCACAGCAGATCGGCAGAACCGACCGCATGATCAACTCCTCCGACCGCACCAAGAACACTGTCGTCACCTCACAGCGTTTCCCAACGCCATACCGTGACTACTTTGAGGCCGCCACCGAAGAGCTCGACCTTGACCTCGCCTGGACCTATGGCCTTGTCCGTCAGGAATCCCGCTTCGTCATCCGCGCAAGATCCAATGTCGGCGCACAGGGACTCATGCAGGTCATGCCAGCCACCGCAAGATACGTTGCCCAGCAGATCGGCATGACCGACTACACCCCAAGCAAGATCACCGATATGCAGACCAACATCAAGCTCGGCTGTGCCTATCTCAAGATGATGCTCAAGAGTCTCAACAACTCCCAGGCCATGGCAAGTGCCGGCTACAACGCAGGTCCAGGTCGCCCTAAAGCATGGAAATCCACCCTGCCACACGCTGTTGAAGGTGCTATCTTCGCTGAATCGATCCCATTCAGCGAAACCCGTGACTACGTGAAGAAAGTCCTCTTCAACGCAGTCCACTACGCAGGTGAGCTCGGCAGCCAGACACAATCCCTCAAGGCACGCCTTGGCACCGTTGAACCATAAAAGCAGACATTCGCAAAACACTATATAATCTAAGTAGAGACAAGTAGAAAAGAAAACAAGACCACGGGAAAGCTGCATGGTTCCCGTCCCTCAGAAAAAGAAACAGAAAGGAGGGTCTATGAAGATTTACAGTGTTGGCGGCAGTGTCCGCGACATCATCATGAAACGCCCAATCCACGACAGGGACTTTGTCGTGGTGGGTGCGACCGTTGAAGACATGCTGGCGCAGGGATTCAAACCTGTCGGCAAAGAATTCCCTGTATTCCTGCATCCAGAAACCAAAGAAGAATACGCGCTCGCTCGCACCGAGAAAAAGGTCGCGCCGGGCTACAAAGGCTTTGTCTTCCACACCGACCCAAGTGTCACCCTTGAAGAAGACCTCATCCGCCGTGACCTCACCATGAATGCGATGGCGATGGATGAGAACGGTGAAATCACCGACCCTTTCAACGGCAGAAAAGACATCGAGGCCAAAGTCCTGCGCCATGTCTCCAAGGCATTCCGTGAAGACCCGGTCCGCATCCTGCGCATCGCCCGCTTCTCTGCGCGCTACACCGATTTCACCATCGCTCCCGAAACCATGGAACTCATGAAAGACATGGTCAACAACGGCGAAGTCGATGCCCTCGTTCCAGAACGCATCTGGAAAGAACTCTCGCTCGGTCTCATGGAAGAAAAACCATCCCGCATGATTGAAGTCCTTCATGACTGCGGAGCACTGGCGCGCATCTTCCCTGAAATCGAAGCACTCTGGGGCGTTCTCCAACCTGAGAACTGGCATCCAGAAATCTATGCAGACCGGCACACCATGCTTGCGCTCGATTATGCCGCCAAGCAGAACTATCCATTGCCAGTGCGCTTCGGTGTGCTTCTGCACGACCTTGGCAAAGGCACAACCCCACGCGACCAGTGGCCGCACCACCGTGCCCATGAAGAGCGTGGCGCTGTCATCGTTGAGAAACTCTGCCGTCGACTCCATGTCTCCAACTTCTACCGCGAGACCGCTGTCATGATTGCCCGTGAACACGGCATGATCCGCCGCAGCATCGAACTGCCATCCAAGATGTCGGTCATGGTCCTCGAACGCTGTGATGCTTTCCGCCGTCCTGAGCGCTTCAAACATGTCATCGACGCAACCGAATGCGATCTGCGGGGCAGAGGCTATGGCGAGAAAAGCACTGAGAACATCCCTTACCCACAGCGCAAATACTGGCAGACCATCCTCGATGCTGTCACCAAGGTGAATGCAGGCGCCATCATCCAGGCACTCGGTGAAGATGCCTACGACATCGACATCCCCCGTCTGCTCCACGATGCACGCGCCGATGCGGCATCAGATGCCATCATCGAGATGAAATTCGGCAAGGTCAAGAAAGTCTCCGCTCTCGACGAAATCGGTATTGCACCGATCTCCGAAAGGTAAACAGCAGACAACACAAACAGCAGACGGCTCCCAAGATGGAGCCGTTTGTCATGATACTGACAGCATTACAGTGTTAATATGGCTACCTTTCGAGCAAAACAACCCGACACACTGCCATGAACGACATCCGATACCCGTTTGGCAAAACCACGCCTGAATACGGTCAGCTGGCAACCGTCATCCCTGAAATCAAATGGTTCCGGTTTCCGCTCCCGTTCGTCCTGAACCATGTCAACATCTGGCTCATCGCTGATGGAGATGGATGGGCGTGCATCGATACCGGCGTGACTTGGGACAAAGGCAAGGCCCTTTGGGAAAACATCCTCAAAGACCACCCGCTCACCCGTCAGATTGTCACTCACAGCCACCCGGACCATGTTGGGCTCTCAGGCTGGCTTGAACAGAAAACACACGCGCAGCTCTGGATGACCCAAGGCGAATACCTCACCGCACTCGCCCACATCAATCAAGTCGGCAACTACACCATTCCTGCCATGCTCTCCCTCTTCAGGCATCATGGACTCGACTACATCCGCCTTGCCGCACTCGACAAACGCGGCAATGCCATGAAAACAGGCTGCCCGATCCTGCCAAAAACATACCGCCAGATGCGTGAGGGCGACCTCGTTGAAATCGGCGGACACAACTGGGAAATCATCACAGGCTTCGGTCATGCCTACGAACATGCCGCCTTCTACTGCAAGGACCTGAATGTGCTCATCTCCGGTGATATGCTCCTGCCAAGCATCTCCACCAATGTGCCTGTCTCAGCCGCATTCCCGCAGGGCAACCCGCTCAAGGACTTTCTCGACTCCCTGCAGAAATTCCGCAGGCTTCCTGAAAACACCATCGTCCTGCCATCCCACGGACGTCCATTTATCGGTATCAACGAACGTGTCGACTTCCTTGAAGTCCACCACAAAAACCGCTGTGACCTTGTGCTCGAACTCTGCAAGACACCGCAGACTGCCTGCAGTATCATGCCACCTCTTTTCGAGCGTGACATCACCGATGCCCACCAGTGCCAGTTCGCCATGGGGGAATCCATCGCCCACCTCAACTACCTCGAACAGCAGGACCTTCTCAGCTGGACAGAAAAAGACGGCATCCGTTGGTATCATCGCGCATAATCCCCATAAAATCGCTGAAACACCCGACAACACCCCAAAAACACAAATGCCCCGAGGCACTCACACCTCGAGGCATTTTTCATGAACCGGCAAAGCCTTTAAAAGAAAGAAGCCCTCAGCTTTTTCAACATCTCATTCTCGTGTTCTTTGAAAGCACCCTGCTTCTCCATCTTCCCATTCAGGCTCTTTGCCATCCACGGCTTACCGGGCTCAGTGAGCTCGCCCATCTTCCTCAGCTTCAGGCTGCCCGACTCGACTAACGTCTTAAAAGTCTCCTTTTTGGACTGAGGCGACAGATTGGAAAACCTCGAATTCACCGAAGCGCTGACAAGGCACAGATTCCCGAAATCATCAATGCCATCCTCCCTCTCCAGCTTTTCAATCGTATTTTCAGAAGGATTCCGTGGATACCAGTGCTCGACAGAATTGCTGAACCTGAACTCGAAATCCGTGTTGCGATCATCCCGCCACAAAATGTAATCCAGATAATTGAACACAATATGCGGTGTCCCCGTACCCAGACTATGCCGGGAATCATCCTTCACAAACTCCCTGACCGGACGCATCGCAAACCGCTCAGCCTCGGTCAACAGACCTTCCGCCCCATTCCTGGCAAGATGATACAGAAGCTGGGTAATCCACCGCATATTCTTCGGTGATGTGTAAGAAACCCGCAGGCAGGCCTGGATCATCAGATTTCTGCGGTTCTCAGCACCTCCAGCAAACTCCGTGTTCGCATAGTTGTTCGTATAGTAATCTGCGCCCTTTTGGAGTGTCATAAGAGACCATCTGCCATCTGGATAGCTGTTATCGTCAAACTCCCGCTTGATCACATACCTGTCAAACAGGTAACGGCACCTCAGCAGACATTCGATAAACCCCTCTGCGAACTTATCCTTCCCGATTTTAAGAACCTTTTCCCTCGCATTCTCAAAGGCAACCAGCAGCCGCTGGTCATCGAGCGGAAGAAGGGCGCCCTGCTCATCCATCAGATCATCAATCCCCTTCTTCAGCCCCTCTGCAACATAAACCCTCAAGACGTGCAGCAGGAAATACGGAAAACCGATGATGCTCTTAAAATAATGGTGATTATCCTCACCGGCATTCCCCTGACCTTCCCTGTTGGCGCCCTGCCCCACCGGTGCCTCTCCAGTGACAATATCCTCGATGCTTCTCGCTGCACCGCCCTTCGATTCCTTGGCGTCAACCTCCCAGACAAACCCGAACTGATTCCAGGCAGGATTCCAATCCTCGCCAAAAAAACGCTCACGGTCTTTGCCTGCGCCACCGGTGAACGCCATCTGCACATACCTGTCCATATCCGAACAGGCATCCCAGACCCTGGCGAACACCCTTCTTCTGGCCTCATCAAGCGGCGCCATCAGCTGAGCCTTGAGAATATCGGTTGCCTTGAGCTGTTCCCCCCTGTTGTTCATCACCTCAAAATACCGGTTACAGTCCGTCCCCTCCGGCACCTCGACACGGTAGATGACAGTCGAGCGCAGGTTCTCAATGAAACCCGCCAGAGTAGCCTTTTTGTCGGAACCCTGCCCATCTCCCCAGAGAGCCTGCGCCAGATGCCGCTCAACCGTCCTGAAAGCAACCAGCACCGTCTCATCCATATCACCCTCAGCTGGCTGACTGCCACTGTAACCCGACTCACCGATCCGCCTCAGCGCATTAGACGCCCTCTCCCGGCACTCATATTCCAGAGGAACGAGATTCCCGAACACCGCCTTCCCGTCCGCAGAAGCGTCATCGCCCCCCATCCTTTCGATGATTCCCCTGACCGCACACAGCAGCAGATAGAGCGCCGTCAACCTCTGCTGTCCATCAATCACCTCAAACCGCCTGCCATTCCGCTGAACAACCAGCGTTCCCAGATAATAATGGGCAGCCCCACCATCCTGGCTGAAACTCCTGATATCATCAATCAGCTGCTCCAACTGCTCCTGTTCCCATGCGAAGGCACGCTGATACAGCGGAATGACATAACGTTCATCCGAATCCATGAGATGACTGAACAGCCCGGGCACATCGCCCACTGGAATCACCGCAAATGTCATGATCCTGTCTTCACTCATCCAGCGCTCTCCTCATAATTTCCACCCATGACCGCCTTGAGGTCATCCAACAACAGATCCTTATCTCCACTCTTCCATAACCACTTATCAGGAATACTGACCTGAAGGCTGGCGATTTCCGTATGCCTTCTTGCCAGCACAATCCGTTGAAAAAGATTCACCCTGTTTTTACTGCCTTCAGGGTTGGAAACATACTTATTGACACTGGCAAACCCCAGTCTCGCTCGTTCGCCCCTCAACGACATCGCCCAGATGAACATCTTCCTGACCGCATTGACATCAAGATTCCTGAAACGGTCGTAATAGCAGAGCAGAACGCAGAAAAACAGGTTTTTCGCATAGCGGAAACCCACATACCTGTTGAGATTCAGATTCTCCAGAATCCCATTGATCTTCTTGAATGCGGGCACCTCATCAGGAAGCCTGCCCAAAGACCTCCTCAAGACAAGATAGCGGTCAACCATCCTGAAGAAATCCTGCCCGGAGATGAACGGCTCCCCGATTTGGAAGAAAGGCGAAGCTTTGAAAGCCCGCTTCGCATACGAATACTCTTCTTTAACCGAGATGCCCTTATAAACATCGATCCTATCCGACGAAAACCGCTCCGCCGACTGCCCCAACCGCCACTGGTGAATCCGGTAAAGATCCGTGAAAAGATCCCTGATGACATCCGGCTTGACCGCTTCCCATCGCTCCACCGTCGCCTCTTTCTCAGACTGCAGATAATCCCGCATCTCCCTGAGATGATAGGCTTTCAGCAGATCATGGGGATCCAGCCCCCTGCCCCTTGAATTCTGCGAATCAAAAAGCTGGAAAGCCTCCTGCAACCGCTTCACGACAAAAACGACCAACTCCGTTTTCTCCAATGCCCTCCGCAACGCATCCCGGTCAATCCCTGAGACCCTGTCCCTGATCACCCCGTAATTCGTCCAGACATTCGCCTGAGAGACACGGCTTTCAAACGCCAGCGCTTCATAGAGAGGATACTCATCCATCTTCTCCCCAAGTGCGCGCGCAAGCAGAAGGAATGAAACAACCCGCTGCTGACCGTCAACCAGATTGAAAACCGTCTTCCCCTCAACCATCTCCTGATGAAGAATGATACCGCCCACCCGATAATCCGGCGCCTCAACCCCCTTCTCGCCGATGCTATCCATCACCGACTCAAGGTCATCCATCAGGTCATTGATATTCTTCTCACTCCAGGCATACGGACGCTGATAGTCGGGAATCCGAAGCTCCATCCTCAACAGCTCCCCAACTCTCTTTATCTGCGGATACTCTTCTGCTGACATACCATTTCCATCATCAAAACCCTGCGGCAGACATGGACACATCCGACCAGCACCGCAACCAACAGGCACACATCGCATTATCCATCAAAAATTCGGAAGCAGTCTGAAAAAACACCAACACCACCCCAGAAACACAAATGCCCCCGAGGCACTCACACCTCGAGGCATTTCTCATTTCATCAGCCAAACTGCGGATCAGCGCTTCAGCACAATCATCAGCACCCCAGCCAACCCCGGCATTGCCACCATCGCCGCTTTCAGCAGCCACCTCGGTGCCAGTCTGGTGAACTTCGCACCCACATAAGCCCCGATCATCAGCCCCAGCAGCACCTGCACAAACAGCATCATATCCAGATACCCAGACAACAGATAACCCAGACCGCCAGACACCGCAATCGGCAGAATGATCAGCATCGTTGTCCCCACCGACTGGAACAAGGGCAGAGCGAAGAAAATCAGCAACGTCAGCTGGATGAACTGTGCCGCACCGAAACCAAACGTACCTGACAGCAGGCCATTCCCGATACCCGCAACAATTGCCAGTACCCAGAACTTGCCCCCCTTCGTATCTGCCTCAGTCGCAGAACCCCTAGGATGGAAAATCGCCCAGTCAGGCCAAGTCAGGCGACAGAACACCAGTACCGCAGAAGCCACCAGCATCGAAGCCGTGCACAGCTTCAGGTTCGCGCCAGACAGATATGTCGTTGCGATTTTTGTCCCGACAAAAGCTCCCGCAAAGCCCGCCAGACCGGCCGTGATGCCGACCTTGAAATTCATATTTCCTTCGCGGAAATGGCTGAATGCCCCGGAAATC
>CAZHQM010000003.1:0-22329 GCA_964534155.1 uncultured Oxalobacter sp. | reverse complement strand
GGAAATCGTCGTGAACATCATCGCTGCAAGCGAAGTCCCCACAGCCGTATGCGTCGGAATCTGGAACACCAGCGTCAGCACAGCAATCACCGCACCGGCACCACCGGCGCCGACAAAGCCGACAACCGCACCCATTCCCAACATCGCCAAGAAAACCAGCACAGCAACACCCTAACTCAACATCAACCCACACCCAGCAGCTGCAGGATATAAGGCGTCAACGCCCCGGTCAACGTACCATTCACAATCAACCCAAGCCCGGAATAAGCCCCCAGACGGAAACTCTTGCCCATACAGTGCGAAGTCCCCACCGCATGCGCCGCGGCACCCATCGCCAAACCCTTGGCAATCTCACTCCTGATACCGACCAGTCTCAGGATAGGCAGACCGATAATCGCCCCCAGAATCCCCGTCAGGATCACAATAATCGCTGTCAGCGAAGGAATCCCGCCCATCATCTTCGCCACCTCCATCGCGAGAGGTGTTGTAACAGACTTAGGCGCCAGAGAAATCGCAACCTCCTGAGAAGCCCCCAGATACTGTGCAATCAGAAAAGCCGAAACAGCACCCACAACACACGCTGTCAGCTGACACGCAATAATCGGCAAAGCCTGCTTGCGGATCGACTCAATCTGCATATAGAGCGGAATCGCCAGCGCCACAATCGCTGGCTTCAGCATGAAAGCAATATACTTCCCGCCCTCGTTATAAGTCGCATACGAAGTATCTGACATCTTCAGCAGGAAAATGATCACCACAATCGCGATCAGGATCGGATTCAGCCACACCTGCTTCGTCTTCTGCTGGATAATCTGCCCAACCCAGAAAACAACCAGCGTCAGCGTGATTGCAAACAGCTCACTGTGCAGGAACTCCATCATTTCTTACCCCCCCTCGTCAGCTGATACACCCACCCTGTCGCCACCAGCACAAACAAAGTACTCAGTACAGTCGCTGCAACAATCGGCAGCAGCTGCGCCTCGATAATGTCCAGATACAGCATCAGCGCCACACCTGGCGGCACAAAAAACAGCCCCATATACGCCAGCAGGAAATCGGCGAAACCCTTCACCCACTCCAGCTTCACAATCTTCGTCACCAACAGGAAAGTCAGCAGAAACATCCCAATCAAAGGCGCGGGAAACTTGATTTCAAAGATATGTACAATGAACTCGGCAACAGCCAGACAACCGAAGATAATCACACACTGACGAAGCATACAAACACCTATCCAAAACTCACGGCAGTCCGGCACAACACACAGACAGCCACAACAGACCCCAAGGCATCCCGAAACGGAGCCAGGGCCAGACAAATATCCTATTTAAAATCTTAATTTGCGCGGGGCAGGGTGCTTCCAGCAGACCTGTTCAGGCGGAAACATTCCCAACGTTGGGAACGGCGTGCAATCCGTCCTTTTCAAAACTGCGTATCCCGATGTGAACACGGCTTACATGCGCGAAGAGAAGGGGTAACTTCTGATCAAGTACCCATCAGATTAGCACCAAACGCACTAAAAGTATCTAAAAGTTACTCCTTTTTCCCTAAAAGTACCCTTACTGCAACGTAGTCGGCATATTGTTGTCAATTCCCTGCTCGCGCATCAGCTGCTCAAGCGCCTGCGCACACTCGATACTACCCGCCGCAATACCCCGCTGAAGCACATTGATTGTCTGCCCGATATTCTGAGGCAGACCGTTCCCACGGCGGTAAATCGCCGCCATCCACAGAAATGCCTGTGGAAACCTGTTATCCATCGCCTTGCGCATCCAGACCAGACCCGCATCCTTATCGGTTATCCCATGAGAACCCGTAATCAAACGGTGCCCCAGCATCGCCATCGACTTATCGTCTCCAGACTCAGCCACCTTCTGCAGCCAGTAATGGCTCTTCGCCACATCCTTTGGCAGCACAGCCCCTTCAAAATACAGATCCGCCAGATGATTGCCTGCATTCATATAACCTGCGGCAAACGCCTCCTCGATCTTCTTCAGACCAGCATCGACATCCTTCTCGCAACCCTCACCTTTCAGCTGCATCGTGCCAACCGCCGTCTTCGCAGAGAGAACCCCCTCATCTGCCGCACGGCTCAACAGCTCAAACGCCTTGTCGATATCCCGCTCGACACCTGTCGCATCCTGATAGAACCACCCCATATTCGCAAACGCACGCGACTCACCCAGCTCCATCGCCTTTCGGTACCACTCCACCGCCTGATTCACATTGCGCATCGTGCCGATACCCAGCGAAAAAATCTTACCCATATGAAAAGTCGCACAGGGATCGCCAGCTTCTGCCATCTCACGGATCTGCTGAACCGCCTTCACATACGCCAGTGCAGGACCAATCGGCACCACTGCCTTCTGCATCTTATCCCGCGCCTCAGCCAGATGCGCAGCCCCCATCGGGCTATGGATGATGTAACAGATAAAATCACTCTTGCACTGGCTATCGGCAATCGCCTCCCAGATAATGCGGTCAATCTCTTTGTCGGAATGGATCATGATAGTCACTCAAACACAGCGGGCATGAAATATTCAATAATAGCCAACTCGGCACACGCAATCAACCGACACCACAAAAAAGCCCCCTCAAAAGGGGGGCAGAAAAACTGAAGATTGCTCAATCTGGGCAACCGCCCTCACTCAGACTTCCTGAAAATCTTCGTGAAATTCTCAGGGCAAAGCTGGTCGGTATCCACCAGATCCAGATGCTTCACCATATGCAGGGTACCCTCTTTGTACTTCTTGAAATGGGCGGATGCGATATGCTGCTTATAAGCCTCCTGATCCCGGTAAATCTCCAGGATCCTGATCTGCGTTTTCTCCCGGATCACCTGCATCGGATAAATCGACACAACCCCCGCCTCTTTCTCAACAGAAGCCTGCGCCACATCCTTCACAAAAGTCAGATACTCATCCAGATACTCAGGATAAACCTCAACCTCAGACACCCGCACAATCATCCCATTGTTGTGCACCTCAACCGAATCATTCGCCAAAGCTGATGCTCCCCCCATAAAAAACATCAAGACCAGAACCGCCAACCTGACCAACGGTCCCCGTTTATTTAAGCTTGCCATAATCACCATCATTCACAGGTTCCAGCCACTCATTTGAAGTCTCGACACCATCCACCTCGACCGCTAAATGAGAGAACCAGGAATCAGGCGCCGCACCATGCCAATGCTTCACATTCGCAGGAATATGCACCACATCGCCCGGATTCAGCACCTGAGGATCCTTGCCCCACTCCTGATAATAACCTCTGCCGCCCACAGCAATCAGCATCTGGCCACCACCAGACTTCGCATGATGCACGTGCCAGTTGTTCCGGCACTTAGGCTCAAAAGTCACATTGAAAATCTTCACCTGACTCATCGACAGCGGAGCCAGATAACTCTGCCCGACAAAATACTTCGCATAAGCCACATTCGGCTCACCCAGCGGGAACATCATCGACTGTGCATATTTCTCCTTCTCGGTCAGAGCCGGCGCATCATCCTTCCAGACATCCTTCGCCAGATTGAAAGTCGCCCACGCCTTTGGCCACCCCGCATAAAAAGAAATATGCGTAATCGCCGCCGCAATCTCAGCCTTCGTCACACCATGATTCTTCGCATTCTGCAGATGGTATCTCAGCGAATTATCCGTGATACCCTGAGACATCAGCGAAATCACCGTAATCAGGCTTCTCGTCTTCAGATCCAGATCCTGATTGTTCCAGTTCTCCCCAAACAGCACATCATCGTTGTAATGCGCAAAATCCGGTGCAAAACTCCCCAGATTATCCCTGCCTGCCGTCTGTGTAATCTTCTGAGCCATTGGCTTACTTCCTCCTCTGCTATCCTTATTCACCGCAAGGCAATCGCCCTGCACCAAAACCGACATGACCAACGCTGAAAGCAAAAACTTCTTCATCCATCCCCCCCTCAGAAACCATCGACATATTGCCCGAAAACAACATGTCGCCGATTGACACCATCACACCATCCTACTCCCCTCAAACCAACCGCACAAAAAACACGCCAAAAAAGCAACACCCAACAAAACCGCACACCCCTCATGAAATCCTTTAGAATCAACGTATCATCCATGCAACCGATGGGGCACATCATGATCAAGAAACTGACACTCGCCATCCTCGGCATCCTCTGCATCGCAGGCTGTGGCAACTCAGCCCCAAACAAAACCGCCGCATCCGCTGCCCTCCAGCAGCCGACCGAACAGCCAGCCATCAAACTGTTCCACACCAACCTCATGGGCCAGTCAGGCCACGCCATCATGACATTTGATGCCCGGCAGACCCCAAAAGGTATCATCCTCAAGACCTGGAAAGCAGATGACAAACGCGGTCTCATCACCCGCAAAGCCGATGAGAAACTCCTCATCCAGCTCGATGCACTCGTCCAGAAACACAACGTACGTGCCTGGAACGGACAGATGACCGACACCACTCAAGGTGCAGGCTACGACATCCTTGTCCAGTACACCGACAACAGAAACATCAGCACCAGCTGCTTCGGCGCCACTCCGCCTGCAGGCATGGAAGCCTTCTGGCAAGACCTCTACACCCTGCGTGAAGAAGCCCTCAGCCAGTACAGAAAAGCCCCAGACCAGCAATAAGGCGTTACAGGCACAGACACAAATGGCAACCCCGCAAGGTTGCCATTTTTCATGCCTGATCAGACTGACACTCAGGCATCAAACTCAATCACACGCCCAGCCCCAAGCGGTGCCACAGCAGCATCCCCCAGAGCCTGTTTGAAATAATCCAGGGCATTCTTGCCCGAGCAATGCCCACCATAGAACACAAAATCAGGCGTGCCCACCTGTTTCGTCACCTCAACCGCCTGCGCCAGCACATCCTCACCCGCATTCTGCAGATGCACACCGCCGATCACCGCACGCACCTTTTCCTCTGGGAACTGGCGAGCCACTGCCTCCAGGATATTCGTATACCCCGCATGCGCACATCCAACCACCACAACAATCCCCCGAGAAGTCTTGATCGCCATCGAAGCATCATCAATCAACGGCACAGGACCCGTTGCATCCTCATTGAAGAAATTGCCCCCGATCGGCTCAAACGAACCCGGCTTGCGTGGAATATCCGTCATCATATAAAAGCCTTCATCCAGTTGCACCGTGTGGTTCACAGCATGAAAATGCGGCGCCAGACACTGCCTTGCCTGATACGGAATCCCCGTTATCCGCACCGGTTTGTTAGGGCGCACCTGATAAGACTTATGCCAGATATAAGGGTGCCCATAGACAGGTGGTTCAGACCCCAAGCGGTTGTAAAACGCCAACCCACCCGTATGGTCATCATGTCCATGCGTGATTGTGATGCCGTTAAGCCCTGCCAGATCGACACCCAGCCGCTTCGCATTCTCCATGAACAGATCTGTCGTGCCCATATCCATCAGCCAACGGTGCCCGTTTGGCAACTCCATCAGCACCGATACACCATGCTCGCACACAAAATCATCAGACACCACCGTGTCATCCATCAGCACAGTAATCCTCAGCTTCTCACCAGCCATCACTCACCCCCAACACAGGAAACCAAACAAAGAACCATTTTGCCATAAGCAAAACGGCATTCCCAAAAGTTAGTCAATTGACCCTGCCTGACTATTATGTCTCAGCGCATCTGGTAGCGGTCCTGCGGGATGGCGGCAAGAAGCTCGCGGGTGTAGGGGTGCTGTGGGTTGCGGTAGATTTCATCCGCGTCAGCAGTTTCGAGCACTTCACCGTTCCGCATGACCATGACCTGATCTGCCATGTATTTCACGACTGAAAGATCGTGTGAAATGAAGAGATATGAGAGGCCGAATTCGTCCTGCAGGTCTTGCAGCAGGTTGAGAATCTGTGCCTGCACCGAGACATCGAGTGCGGAGACAGATTCATCGCAGAGCAGGACTTCGGGGCGCATGGTGAGGCAACGTGCGATGGCGATGCGCTGGCGCTGGCCACCTGAGAATTCGTGGGGGTAGCGCTGGTAGGCGGTGTCTGGCAGCCCGACCCGCTTGAGCCAGTCGTGGGCAAGGTCACGGCGGTCGCCTGTGCTTTCGCCGATGCCGTGGAGTTTCATGGGTTCCATGAGGATCTGCCCGATGGTGAATCTCGGGTTGAGCGAGGCATAGGGGTTCTGGAAGATGACCTGTATGCGCCGCTTGTAGGGCAGGTATTCTTTCTCGCTCATGGCGAGGATGTCTTTACCATCGAAGATGACTTCGCCGCTGGTTGCCTGATGCAGGCGCATGACGGTGAGACCGAGAGTGGTTTTGCCAGAACCTGACTCGCCAACGATGCCGAGGGTTTTCCTGCGGGGGAGTTTGAAGGAGGCATCTTTGACCGCATGGAATATCTTTTTCTGGAAGAAGCCTGTCTTGACTGTAAAGTCTTTGCAGATATGGCGCGCCTCGAGGATGATTTCGTCTTCCGGCTGATAACCACGGATGCGCTCGCCCTGCGGTGGCGGGGTTTCACCACCAGCTTCAATGATGTCGTCGATGACAGGCAGGTGCAGTGGCCGACTATCCATGGGTGGACGGCAGAGCATGAGTGCCCGGGTGTATGGGTGGCTCGGCTGGGTGAAGACCTGTTCAGCAGATGCCTGTTCTTTGACATCGCCATAGCGCATAACGATGACATCGTCTGCCATTTCTGAGACGAGCTGCAGGTCGTGGGTGATGAAGAGCACTGCCATCTGGTGGCGTTTCTGCAAGTCTTGGATGAGGTGGATTATCTGGCGCTGGACGGTGACATCGAGTGCAGTTGTCGGCTCATCGGCAATGAGGAGCTTGGGTTCGCAGGCGATTGCCATGGCAATCATGACACGTTGCTGCTGACCGCCAGAAAGTTCATGCGGGTAAGCATCGACACGGCGTTCAGGTTCAGGGATGCCGACCTCGGTGAGCAGTTCGATGGTGCGTTTTCTCGCCTGTGGCTTGTCCATGCCTTTGTGCAGCTGCAGGACTTCGCCGATCTGATAGCCGACTGTAAAGACAGGATTGAGCGATGACATGGGATCCTGAAAAACCATGGATACCGAAGTACCGCATAATTTTCTGCGGTCACTCATTTTCATGCTGAGGAGATCCTGCCCATCAAAAATGATTGCAGAAGTTGGGTCAATATGGGCGATATCGGGCGGCAACAACCCCATCACAGCAAGAGCGCTGACCGATTTACCAGAACCAGATTCACCGACAAGTGCAACCGTTTTACTGATTGGTACATCGAATGAAATCCCCTTCACTGCATCGGTAAATGTCTTGCGGTCGGCTCTGAATGAGACCTTCAGATTGCGCACTTTGAGGAGGATGCCGTCTGTCATGAATCCCCCTGCTTGAGTTTAGGGTCGAGTGCATCGCGCAGTCCGTCGGTGAAGAGGGAGAGTGCGGTGATAAGCACTGCCATGGCTGCGGTGACGGCAACCAGCTGCCACCATTTGCCGAGGATGAGTTCGTTCTGAGCCTCGTTGAGCATGCTGCCCCATGACACAGTGCCGACCGGCACACCAAAGCCGAGAAAGCTCAGGATGACCTCAGACTTGATGAAGCCGACAGACATGAGTGAGAACTGGACGAGCGGGATATGGCTGATGTTCGGAAAGATGTGCACAAACATCCTGCGCCAGTTGGAAGCACCGATCGCTCCTGCCGCCATGACATATTCACGTTCACGGTGTTTCATGTATTCGGCACGCACCAAGCGGAAGACACCTGTCCAGCCAGTCAGCCCGAGGATGAGGATGATGGTGACCATGCCTTTACTCTGGAGCACCGCCGCCACTGCGAGAACGAGCAGAAGATACGGTATCGATGTGAATACGTTGTAGAACCAGTTGAGGCAATCATCCAGCCAGCCACCGAAGTAGCCTGAGAGTGCGCCAAGGACTGTCCCGATAATGGTGGCAACGAGTGCGGCAACCAGACCGACCACAATCGAGGTTTCAGAACCTTTGACGACTTTCTTGATGACATCGTGCCCCCATTTGTCTGCCCCGAACAGCAATGTCTGTTCGCGGGTTGTCTGGGACTTTTCACCCGATGCCTGGCGTTTGGCGCGGATGGCATCGAGGTCTGCCTGAAGCGGATCTTTGATGCCGTAATCCTGTACCGCTGCTGCACCAGATGGACGCTGTTCCTGGATATCTTTGCGGAGTTTGCGGATCACATCTCTCAACGGGTCGCGAGGGTTTTCTGGAACCTGCCTGATGACACGCCCGTCTGCACGACTGACAGTTTTCTCAACACCGACAAAGTGTGGGGGAGCATAGTGCACGCCAGCTTCTTTTTCCCAGTCGGAGGCGATGAGCCCGAAAAGTGAAAGCAGGAGCATGGCGATGAAGAGCCCGACAACCACCATGGATGCCATGGCGACACGGTCAGCCTTGAGCCGCTTCCATGCCAGTTTCCACAGGCTGTCGGAGGGTTCGGTTGCAGTGTCGGTGGTGGTATTCATTGCAGTCTGACCCGAGGATCGATTTTCTGGTAGAGCAGGTCTGCCAGCAGATTGAACACCATGGTGGCAATGGCAACATAGATGGTGATTGCCTTGACAACCGGAAAGTCACTTCTTTCAACCGCAAGGATAATCTCCCTGCCGATGCCCGGAATGGAGAAAAAGCGTTCGACCAGGAATGCACCGACCAAGAGCGATGGCAGATTGGACATGACATAGGTCACAATCGGTATCGCCGCATTGCGCAGCACATGTACCCAGAGGATGCGTTTTTCAGGAAGCCCCTTTGCACGGGCAGTGCGCACATAGTCCTGACCAAGTTCATCGAGCATGAAAGTGCGGTAAAGGCGCAGGTTGGGCGCAATGCTGACAACGAGCAGGATGATGATCGGGAGCAGTGCATACCGCAGTGAGCCGAGCCATGAGGTGTCCCACCCCTGCACAGGGAACCAGCCGAGCTTGTAGGCGAGCCAGTACTGGAACACGATAATGTAAACAAGGATGCTGACTGCCATGCCGACAGTGCAGACAATCATGATAGTACGGTCGGTGAAAGAGCCCCGCACATAGGCGACTGCCAGACCAAGTGCAACAGCGACCACGGTCTCAAGGATGGTGAGTGGCACCAGCAGTGTCAAGGATGGACCAAGGCGCGACAGGATGATGTCGGAGACTGCCTCGCCCGTGCTCCAGCTGCTGCCAAAGTCGAAACAGATGGTCTGTTTGATGAATATCCAGAGCTGGACATAGATAGGCTCATCCAACCCAAGCTGATGGCGGATGTTGGCGATCTGTTCAGGGTTCGAGATTTTGCCCGCCAGCACATAGGCCGGGTCACCACCGACCCAGTTGAAGAGAAAGAACACCAGCAGCAGGACACCCAACAGGGTCGGGACCATCTGCCACAGGCGGCGGATCAGATAAGCTATCATCTCGCAGTTCCACCACCCTGCTCCCGCAGGGTGGTTTCGCTCCTGTTATTTTCTTCTTTCGAGACCGCTCAGGTCTTCATAGAAGGCTGCGCTGTCTGGCGCACGACCGAGGAAGTAGCGGACCATGCGGTCAGCAGGCAGTTCGCTGCCACGTTCGAGAATGGTCTTGCGGTAGAAGTGACCCATGTTAGGGTTCATGAGTCTGCCATTGAAGCGGGACAGCATGTCGAGCGCCAGAACCTTGGACCACATGTAGCCGTAGTAACCTGCGGCATAGCCACTGATGATATGGCTGAACTGGCCTGGGAACTGGGTACCTGCATCATGACCGAGCGGGGTTGCACTTTCGAGAGCATCCCATGTCTTCATGACATCGGCTGATGGGTTGGTATAGACCGCCATGTCGTATTTCGCATAGAGGGTCTGGCGGGAGTAGAAGATGCCTCGACCGAACTTGCGGGATTCATTGATGCGCTTGAGCAGGTCTTTGGTCATCTGAGGGATGCCATGACCGTATTTAGGCAGGGTTGCGAGTGCATCGTAGTCGTATGCCCATTCTTCAAACATCTGGGATGGAGCTTCGACAAAGTCGCGTTCAACACTGGTACCGGACTGTTCTACGAAACGGGTCTTGGAAATGACACCATGCAGGACATGACCGAATTCGTGGAGCAGGGTTTCGAGTTCACCGCGGTCGAGTCCGTCACGGCTGAAGTTGGTGACGAGAACAGAAATCGGCAGACGGTTTTCAAGGGTGCTTGAACCCTGAACCGGGAAAGATGCCGCATGACCGTATTTGCCATCGCGTGGGAAGAGGTCGAGGTAGATACCACCAATGACTTTCTTCTCTTTCTTGTCGATGACTTCGTAGTACTGGACATCATCATGCCAGGTTGGTGCACTTTCCTTACGGAATTCGAGGTCGTAGAGGGTGCCAGCCAGCCCCATCGCCCAGTCAACCGATGCCTGGGTTGGGAAGTAGCGGCGCAGATCGTTGGCATCGATTCCGAATTTCTGTTCTTTGTAGCGGTTGAGCCAGTAGTTGATATCCCAGTGATGGAGGTCTGCATTGGCAACACCTGTCATCTGTGCCTTGAATGCCTTGATGTCGTGGAGTTCGACCTTTTCGGTTTCGGTCACAACCTGCTGGACATCATCGAGGAAACGGTCAACAACAGCTGGCTTCTTCGCCATCCTGCGGCGGAGTGCGAAGTCTGCATAGCTGCGGTAGCCTTCGAGAACTGCCATTTCGTGGCGGAGCTTGACAGCTTCCTGCAGGAGCTTGAGGTTGGCTTCGGTACCGCGGTTGATGAAAGCGAAGCGGTATTTTTCGCGGGCTTTGTCATTCTTCGCATACTGCATGAATGGCAGGTATTCTGGATAGGAAAAGCCCATCAGATAACCACCCGTTGGCGATTTCTGCAGTCGGTTGAGGTATTCCTGTGGCATCCCTTCCAATTCGGATGCAGACATGGAAACACGGGCAGGATTCTCACGGAGATTCTTGCTGAATTCCTGGTCAATCTGGGCAAGGCGCTCAACGATAGCACCGACACGGCGGCGCTTGTCTGGTGTCAGGGAGATACCGGCATCTTCATAGGCACTGACAACATCCTGACGGAGTTTGCGCTCTTCATCGTCATTGATGCGGACAACACGCATGTTGCGGTAGAGCTTGTCGTTCTGATAGACCTCGGTGATGAACTGCTGGGTCTTGATGGAGCAGGCATCTGCCTGTTTGCGGACCTCAGCATCTGGAGAAACCCTGCCAAGCAGGCTCATCGGCCCATCAAGATCTTCGATACCCATCTGGAGACGGTTCCAACCGCGCAGGAATGCGTCTGCACCTTCGAGTGTCTCAACCGGCAGGGCACTCAGGTCTGTTACCCCTTGTTTCAGGTCTTTGATCTGTGCATCGCAGTTGGACTCAATCTCGCCAGCCGCCGGAATCGGCAGGACAGGTCTGTCAGCCATCGCTGGTGCGGCAAAGGAGACCCCCAGTGCCATCAGGGCTGTGCACAGCAGGGATTTCATGGCAGGAACTCGTTTTTTCATAGATTCATCACAAATTAAGTGTTAGAACTGGAATGATAGCCTGTAACTGGTGCGATATCACCTTTTACTCATATCAATATCGCTGTAAAACCATTCATTATGCATCACAGGGTGCTTTTTGTACCCGATGACATAGGGCTGGAGCAGCATATTGCGGTAGCGGGCATATCCCATACCTGTCGGAGTATACACCTCAAGCACCCGAGCCATCTTATGGTAGAGCAAATCCCGCTCCTCGCCATCTGGCAGAGCTGCGGCTTCTTCATAGAGCTGGTCGAACTGCGGGATGCTGACACAGCCATGGTTGCTCTGCCCGATATGCGGTCCATAAAAGAGCTGCATGAAGTTGCCGCCATCTGGGTAATCTGCAATCCAGACCATTTCCCGCATCATGAGACGGCATTGTTTTTCTGCCTTGAGCATGTCGGGGAAAGGACGGCGGTCGTCCTGCATGCGGATGGAGAGGCTGTCGAATGTCTTTTTCCACATCTCGAGCTGCTGCTGGCCTGTGGAATCTGCCCTCGCTGAAAACACAATAGTGAGCGGTGAGCCGTCTGGCTGACGGCGGTAGCCGTCCGCACCTTTGGTATAGCCATAGCGGTCAAGAAGCTCATTGGCAGTGTCTGGCTCAAAGTCGATGATGCCGTGGTAGTTCTCGTCATAGCCTGCAACCCCGGGCGGAATCGGGAAATGGAGCGGCACTGCCTGACCGTTCCAGACGACATCGATTTCTTCCTGCACATTGTGCGCCATGACAATGGCGCGGCGCAGGGCGATTTTCTCATTGGAAAGCCCGCCGACAACAGGGTCTTTCATATTGAAGTAGAACTGGGTGAGTTCGGGCTCGACATAGCGGGAGAGCCGAACGCCCTGCTCTGCGAGTTCTGGCAACAGCTGACCATTGGAAAGTGCCCGAGGGGCGAGCGGTCCTTCAAGGCTGAAAAGGTCGATTTCCTTGTTCTGGAATGCCAGCCAACGGGACTGGTCTTCTGGAATGACATCAATCACAACTTTGCCGATCTGGGGCATGGATTTGCCCCGCATTTCTTCAACAATACGCTGGTCTTCTGGATCATCGCCCGCCTCAAAATTCCAGATGAATCCTCGGTAGGCAGGGTTGGAGACAAGCACAATGCGGGAACCCCGCTGCCAGCTGTCGAGCAGATAAGGTCCAGTGCCAACGGGGTGATCCATGATCTGCCCGTTGCGGTCACGGTAGCGTTCAACGATTTCATGCGCCACAGCGGAAGTCGGATAATGGGCAAGGATATGAAGCAGGCTGTAATCTGGTTTGACCAGTCGGATACGGAAGGTATAGCGGTTGACCTGTTCAAGCCCTGCGATCTTGGTACGGTAGTCGAAGCGCCCTGTTTTCTGGGCTCTCTCAGCAAGGACATCCAGCCCGACAATCTTGCCCTGAATAAGCCACCCCCATGAGGAACGGACATTGGGATCGACAAGCCGCTTGAGGGCATAGATATAATCAGCCACGGTGAGTTCGCGGCGCTTGCCGCCAAAGGCAGGGTCACTGGCGAAATAGATGCCCTTCTTAATGGTGATGGTATAGGTCTTGCCATCTGCCGAGATGTCAGGCATCGCCGCAGCTGTCTCAGGTACCAGCTTGACTGGGCGGGCAAGGTAGTCGTAGGTGAACAGGGGCTCATAGATCGAGCGGATGACCTGCGATGAGTAAAGGTCGCTGGCAACGGCTGGGTCGAACCCCGTCTCCTGTGCGGTGAATACGGTGTGCAGGACTTTGTTGGGGTCTGCAGGGTTGGTGGCGGTGGAGGACGAGACGATGCCTGTCAGGCAGAAAACTGCCAGCAGAACCAGTCTGGACAACCGTTTGAAAAACCGCATCACCGGAATATCGACTCCATCAAAAGAAAGGGCTTGAAATATCTGTCTGAACGCATCATATCAGGTATAGCTGCCTGAAACCCGTCCAGCAGGCTCGGGAATTTGAAACATTTTGCAAAAAACCGAACCCTGCTGTTCAGTTTTCATTGTATAGTGGGACTTTACGTCAACTTTATCCTGAATACCTATGTTTAAAAAATCTCTCGTTATCGGTGCCACAGCGCTTTCTCTGATGTGTGCAACCGCATTTGCAAAAGATGTCGCTACCGTTAATGGCAAGGGCATTCCTCAAGAAAAATCCGACAATATCGTCAAGATGCTGGTTTCCCAGCGTGGCGCAAAGGATACCCCTGATCTCCGCAAAGGTATCAGGGAAGATCTGATCATGGACGAACTGATGGTCCAGGAAGCTGAAAAGAAAGGCCTCGACACCAGTTCTGAAGTGAAACAGAATCTCGATAACGCGCGCCGTGGCATCCTGAAGCAGGCACTGATCGCAGATTTCATGAAGAAAAACCCTGTTTCTGACAAGGATGTGAAAGCTGAATACGACCAGATCATTGCAGCACGCAAGGGTAAGGAATATCACGTCAAGCAGATCGTGGTGAAAACCGAAGCTGAAGCGAAAAGCATTGTTGACCAGGTCAGCAAGGGCGGCAGCTTTGAAAAACTGGCTTCTTCCAAGTCTCTGGACAAGCAGTCTGGTGCAAACGGCGGTGATATCGGCTGGGTTCCAGAAAAGAGCGGTCTGGGTCAGGCAGTTTCCAAGCTGAAAAACGGTCAGACGCTGACTGCACCAGTCAATGGCGCATTCGTTGTCGTCAAGCTGGCTGAATCCCGTGATTTCACCCCACCTAAATTCGAACAGGTCAAATCAGGCCTTAAGGCTGATATGGAACAGGCCAAATTCGCACAGTATGCCCGCGCCCTGCGTGAAAAGGCTAAGGTCGAATAAGTCTGCTGAACCAGTCCCGAATGAATCCCCAGTCTGCGAAGGCTGGGGATTTTTTATGCCTGCTTTTTACGCCGACCATCTCTGAATCATTGTATATTGAGGTTTTGGTCAACAAGTTTACAGGGAATCCCATGAAAAAATCATTTGTTCTCGGCGCTCTGGCACTCGCCCTGATGTCCACCACTGCATTTGCCAAGGATGTCGCTACAGTAAACGGCAAGGGCATCCCTTCTGAAAAATCAGACGCTATTGTGAAGAATCTGGTGGCACATGGTGCGAAAGATTCACCAGAACTCCGCCAGCATGTGAAAGACAAACTGGTGATGGATGAGATCATCGTTCAAGAAGCTGAAAAGCAGGGACTGAACAAAACCACTGAATACAAGACCTTCATGGATGCCGCTCGACTCGAAGCCTCCGAAAAGGCACTGGCTGCGGACTACTTCAAGCGGAATCCTGTCACCGACAAGGATGTGAAAGCGCAGTACGATTCGTGGAGCAACGCAAACAAGGGCAAGCAATACCATGCAAAACACATTCTGGTAAAAACCGAGGCAGAAGCAAAAGACATCATTGCCCAGTTGGGTAAAGGCGGCAATTTTGAAAAGCTGGCAGCTGATAAATCACTCGATGGCTCCAAGGCGAATGGCGGTGACCTGGGTTGGGCACCAGCAACGACTTATGTGAAACCTTTTGCGGATGCTGTGATGGCATTGGGCAAGGGGCAGACAACCGCGGTTCCTGTCCAGTCCCAGTTCGGTTTCCATGTCATCAAACTGGTTGAATCCAAGTCCCTGCCAACCTATGACCAGATGAAAGACCGCATCAGAGGCAATCTGGAACAGGAGAAATTCGGGATGTACCTGCACAGCCTGCGCGGGAAAGCAAAGGTTGAGTAAAAAACGTACTTACGCAGATTAAATGCTGATAAAAGATAGTCATCAGCATTTAACCGAAGTTACCAAAGAGAAGAGCCACACTTTAATCGGTGTGGCTCTCTTGTTTTATAGGGTTGATACTGTGCAATCAGTGTTTGAATACCCAGTTGCGGTCAAGCAGTTCCTGTGGATTGGTGTAGCTCAGGAAATTGCCAGCGCTGCCGTTGCGGTAATCGCGTGCGAAACGTTCGATGCCTGCGCTCACAACATTTTCATGATCCATGCTGCACTTCAGGTAAATACCGTGGCGTTCCATATCATCGTCTGAAGACATGTACTGTTTTGCGAGATTCTTACACTTCGAATCGATTCTCTTAGGCAGTGCACTGATAGACTGCTGCAGCTCACCACGGATGTCAGCTGGAATCATACGCCATGCAGCTGCGTAGCGTTTGTTGGCGGCAGCTGCCTGCTGTTTCATCGCCGCATAGAAAGAGCTCGCATTGCTGGTATCGACGCTTGCGGTCTGATTACCATCCAATCCGGTTGAAACAGAGATGGAGCCACTTGGTGCCGGAGCATTGTTGGTGTTAGTTGGCTGAACAGCACTTGCGTCTGCCTTAGGTGCAACCTTATCTTTGCCTTTATCACTGCCACAACCTCTGAACATGAAGAATGCAATCACGATGATACCGATCAGGATGATGATCTTCATCATGCGGCTACGCCCACCGCCTGCCTGCTGAGGCATATCGCCTGGGAATCCCTGCTGCTGGCTGACTGGATCCATCATCTCTTCACGGGAGATGTTGCGCTGTGGTTGCTGCTGGGTGACTTCAATTTCTTCTTCTGGTTCAACAGGTCTCTGCACCTGTGGTGGTTGTGCCTGCTGGTTTGACGCAGAAGAGGAACGGATAGGGCTGCCACAGAATGGGCAGGTGGATGCAGAACCGGTAATCGGCGCTCCGCAGGAAGGACAAGAATCAGCCATAGTTGTCTGGGATAAAAGTGGTTGATAACACGGTAATTATAAAGGGTAATTTAAATAAACAGCGCATCAGCTGGGCAGTGCAGTGCCTTGGCAAGGCTCATCACCGTGCTGAAGGCGGCTTTGCTGATGTCTTTTGCACCCGTTTCATATTGCTGGAGTGTGCGCAGATTGATGCCCGAGCGTTCGGCGAGTTCACGCTGGGAAAGTCCACAGATCTTGCGCTGACGTTGCAGGGCTGTTTTGGCTGTCTGCTGAATGTGTGTGCGGGCTATCTCAACAAACTTGTCCTCTGGTGCCTCATGCAGGGTCGGATAGAGTTTCAAGATTTTCTGCCAGCCAATCCTGTCGAGAAGCACTTTGAACGGACAGCCTGTTGCCCATTGGGTGTAGGCAAGTATCCAACCTCCCCAATAGGCAGCACTCATATCATGCTGGCGTGAAGGCTCGGGATAGGGTTTCTGCCAGAGTCCAGACTGCTCTAGGATGTGGCACGCCAACTCAGTACCCGACATGCCGACAATGATTTTAGGCTCACCTGATGCAAACCGCCTTGCGATGCCTGATGAGATGAACAGCGACCAGAATGTATCCATATCAAACGCACAGACATTTGCCACATAGTCTGCCATCTCACCAAGATTGGCCATGGCATCCTCAAGATACATTTCATCATATGCGTGGGTCATCGTTTTTCGCTCCATCGCGCATCATGTCACGAATGTACAGTCCATCCAGTGTCCCGCGCTCCAATTCATCCCGGTAGTCTGCACGTGCACGTTCATCGCGCTCCATCCGCCTTGCATAGAACGCTGTGTTGTCAGCCTGTTCATAGCTGATGAACCGCAGCTGTTCAAATGCCTTAGGGGATTTAAGGACAATCTGCTCCCCCAGTTTGCCTAACCGCATGGCATATGCCAACTGCTCAACCGAGATGGTGTTGCTGATGAATGCCCGGGCGAATGAAAAGTAGGAGTCATCAGCTCGGTAACCAATGATGACATCATATGCGGAAATGTCTAACAGGTATTCTGATTTCAGCCATTCGATACCACGACGTGCCATCGGTGACAGATTGTAGAATCGGCGGTTATCCACCAAAAGCGCCAACCAGTGCAGGACAGTGTACTGCTCATCAGAAAGGTTCAGCACCTTCAGCCCACTGAGATCCAGTTCATACTGGTTGGCATAACCGTCTGTATCGAGCGTGCATGCCCATTCCTTGGCAAGATCCAGATGTTCAGTGCAATAGAATCCCAACCCATAATCGTTGTATGGACTGCCTTTGCCATAAACTGGCTTTTCTATGATGTTGGGAGAGCCGTGATAGAGCGTCAGGGTTGTCATAAGCACCTCATCTATACTTCTTTAGAAGTATTATACTTCTTTGGAGGTAGCTTTCAACGTCTGATTTTCCTAGATGTTCCCGAATCATTTAGAGCACTTACAAGCACAGCACACAAATCTTTCATTTGCTCATGAACAAATACTCGATATGACTCGGGGAGTTTACTCAACATTTCCGTGATATCTGATGCAAGTGAAAAAGATTCTGGCATAAGGAACAAAGAGGAAATCGGCACTTCAATGGCATCAGCTATTTTGCTCAGAGTTGCAATACTTGGCGCCACCGCCCCCCGCTCCATCCTAGATATAGACAAGGTTTCCACGCCAACCAACTCTGCCAATTTTGCCTGAGTTAATCCTGCAGATTTCCTCAGCATCGCAATGTTTTTGCCAAGCTGAAGAGAAATATCAACATTGCCCTTATTCATATCTTTACCTGCCACCACTAGCTACCACACAGGCAATGTTGCGTTCAATACCATTTTTATGTAACATCTCAAAAAGAATACCGAATATACAAGTTACGCATATATATACAATCCATCATCGGATTAACCACCTTCACCTAAGGCGAAACTATGCAAAGAATCTTTTCTCGATGTTTAAGCATTATCCTGCTTGGAATGATGTCTTTGGGTGCGGCATTTGCCGTTGAAATTACTCAAGCTGGTTTTGCGTTTTCAGGAGATTCCGCATCAGCAGCACAAAGATTCCCTTACACATGGAAGATTTATGAACGAGCAAGGGCAAATCCGTCGTTCCCAACAATCTCATTTGAAATCAATCAACGAACTAAAGACCTTAAAAACCAAGAACTCGAATTTGCACCTCTCGGTAAGTTAGTCAATTTAAAAGACAGCGACCGGGCGCTGATGTCTGTCCTTGCACTCACTGGCGAAACCGTTTTCACAGAGGATCTTGGTGCTTACAAGAAAACCTTTGTCAATCTGCGCGGGAATGCCATTATTTTTGACTATAAAAACCAAACGATTGTCAGCAGTTGGCCAATAAGCATCATCTTTCACGATGCATCAGAAACATCTTCTCCATCCCAAGGCCAGCTATTAGCCATTGTTGAAAATGTCATATATCGGAAAGACCGAAATGGATTGATTACACAGTACATGCGTCGTCTCGAAAATGCTCGCCTCCCTAAAGAAGGACGCAGAACAGTCCAAGTAAAGAACGTTTCCGTATCGGAAGAGGCGTTAAAACAACTTCCATCAGCATATCAATCCGATAACGGTGCAGCTGCAAAAGCAATGGTACAGGAAGGCTTCGGGGCAATCCTTTCAGCAAGATTAAAAATGCCAATGATGCCTAGCACAGTTGGACACTCTGGCGGTGTCATGATGTTGAAACTCGAAAATGGTGACGACTGGAAACTGAGCGTGCCTGAGGGTGACTATTTATTCGATGTAAGTCTAGACAAACTAGTCAAGAAAGAATTTGACCGAAACAACATCTCCGTCACAAATATTTACGGAGCCTACATGACAATCCGCTTCCATGGCATGGGGGATTACCTGAATTCAAAGTTCAGGAACGGAGAGCCCGTAGCAATGCCGGCCTCACAGGTCAGCTATAGCGATTTCCCGTATTACGAAAACGCTATGACCATGCTCGTCAAGAAATTTGCTTCATCTATTGATCCTGATGTTGTGCTGAAAATCAAAGATATTGATGACCCATCCAAATCGACAAAATTTGATCCAGATGATTGGTTGAGAACAGCCGCAAAAGAGCCAAACATCAAAAGCCAGTTAGAGAAAACATACGAAATCATAAGGAAATGCAAATGAAGAAACTACTGTTGCTCATTGTAGGTATTGTCCTGTCCTTTTCGATGACTGTCGCCAACGCAACGGTTGACGTCAAAGCCAAAGCTTCCACCAAATATGGCAGTTGGCTATCTGACGCAGATAGACAGCGAACTATTGAAAAAGCTGAAATGAATGCCATTGAAAATTTCTTTGATGAGCGCGGTGTTGCTGCCACGGAAAATCTAGAAGCAATTGAAGAACAGTTAAGAGAAGATCCAGATAGATTTATCAGCGGGATTGAGATCCTCGATGAAGAAAATTATGCGGGGACTTACACCGTTCGTATCCGCGCCACATTAAAAGACTCAAAACTACTTGTTGCACTGAAAAAGGCAAGTCAGGCAGGTAGCACAAGCCACGCTGCAAAATCTCCAATCGTTTATGTATTCTATGGGCGCGAAACTGACAGCAGAATAGCTCACCATGATAGGCGAGTTGAGACATCAACCATTACAGGAAACATTGATGTTGATTCCGAAACAAACACAAATGGTCATGCAACCATTACCGCTGACACTCATGGCACATCCTCCTACAGCAGCGAAACAGCACGCCTGAATGCGAGTGCTTCCAGACGTGGTTCCTACAATGTCAGTGGCAACGATAGAGGAAGAGGTTATCGAGCCAGTGCTTCTGCATCAGGCTCTTCACGTGCCTCGCTGGGATACTCTGCCGTCGCCTCCAATAGGAATTACTCTTCAAATTCTGAAACAAATATTGAAGCCAATGGCTATAGCACTACAAACACAACAACCAATATCCGTGGCAATACCCGCGTTGAATACGGTGGCAACACCACCCGACGTGGCGATAAGGTCACCTATCGCATGATGCCAATGGACACCTATAGCACCAATATCACCAGCGTGTTCACAAATGCCGGTTACAAAGTCCGCGACCCAGCAATGGTCATGGATGATGATGTTATGGCCGCTCTTAAAAGGGATTTCTCTTCTGGCAATGAAGTCAAACCAGCCACAAAACGGGCTCTTGTCCGCAAGCTCAGCGTCTCTGGTGTCCCATATATTGTCCTAGCAACACTTGATGTCGGCGCCCCATACCGTGACCCTGACACAGGCATGCAGCGCGTTGATGCAGTTGTTACAGCGCAGGTTATGGATCAGAACGGCGATGAGGTTGCTTCTACCGAAGCACAGCACTTCTTCGGTCTCGGCAATCAGAATGATGAAGCTCAGACACAAGCCCTTAAAAAAGCATCCATGTCTGCAGCCCAGAACGTTGTATACAGCATGAACAATGCTGGCTTGAGATGATTTCCTCAACTTGACCGATATCCGGTACTAGATATTTTTACCTTCAAGGAGTTTAAAAATGAAAAAGAAATTGATTGCTGCAGCATTCTCTCTGGCTGCTGTAACTATGGTTGGCGGCACCGCTCATGCATTTGGTTTAGGTTCTTTGATGGGGGGCGATAATGCAAGCTCAAAATCATCTGTAACCCCAGAAATGATTGTTAAGGAATACGCTTTAGGCAGTAAATCTGTTTTAGAAGGTCATCAAAACATGCTGTCTGCCCTCGGATTTAAAGAAAAAGCAGCCGCAGCAGCTCTGCTCGTAAAAAAAGTCACTGGTGACCCAACCACTTCTGCAGATGATGAAAACGTCACTTTCACCACTGAATCAGCCAAGCTGATTCAAGAAAAACTGAATGATAAAGATTGCAGTCTGACAAATCAGGGCAAAAAAGAATTCGGCAAGTCTATGCTGAACCTTGGTAAGGGTCTGATTGCTTACAAAGCAATGGCTTCCGATGTTTCCAACTTCAGACCTGGTATGTCCTCTATCGGTGGCGCAGCTGGTGCTGCAGCAAGCATTGTAAAAGCTGTACCAGACGACACAAACAACTTGTATTCCCTGCTTTCCAATGTTGTGAAATTTGCTCAGGAAAACAAGATTCCTGTCCCTAAAGATACAACCAAGGCACTGGCAGGCGGTGGCTGGTAATTAACGCTACACATCGCTTGATACATCAGAACGTCCGATACTTGAATCAAAGTACCCTGCTCTGATTTTCAAATATGCATATGCCACGAAAACTGGCATATGCATGTTTTTAATCATAAGGGAGATTAGAGCATTCCCTTAAAACAATCACTCTGTTGCATTAGGATCCTGTCGATGGCAAAACTAAAAATCACCTGTAAGTTCTGCAGTGCGCCATTACCGTTCGTAGAGGGAAATAGTTTTTCTATCTGTGAATACTGCGGAAAAAGCCAGCCAATTGTTGAAACTGAAACAGCCGCCACACAAGAGCCTGAAAATTCTGCACCGCTACCAAACGCACCCTCTGTCCAGCCACAGACCACCCCAGACGACAAAATCAATGTTGTTGTTACAAACAAAAATTCTCAACATAACTGGGGATGTTTAGGATTCTTTATCGGTCTGGCTGTCCTGATTGTAGTTATTTTCCTATTGGTGAAATGCAGTGGCAAATCCTCCAACAGCAATAGACAGAACGAACAACAGCAAACAACCAAGCAAATACGTAGGCCAACACCTTCAAATGACTACTATCAGCCATCACAACGAGCCACTACCCCACGGGTAAATAGCAATGGCCTGCCAAATGTTCGGACAATACCTGACTAAGAGAAAGATATGATGAAGAAAACCTTAATATTTGCTTTTGGATGTGCTCTCATGTCTTCAGCAATCGCTGGAAACTGGAAACATGTAAATTCCCGCAA
Source organism: uncultured Oxalobacter sp. (assembly GCA_964534155.1). Taxonomy (GTDB): domain Bacteria; phylum Pseudomonadota; class Gammaproteobacteria; order Burkholderiales; family Burkholderiaceae_D; genus Oxalobacter. The sequence goes on along the minus strand of CAZHQM010000003.1, from coordinate 306 downwards.
TGGCTATTACGGAAACATCAATCACACCTATGTCTCTCCTAGAAGTCTGGATAGTGACGGCAACATTAAAGTAATGGAAGTCATCGAAAATGGTCCAAGACATGGTGATTATGCCCAGTATATGATGCAAGTAGATTGCTCTGATGGAACTGTCGCCGTAACCTCCGATATTCAGTGGTTCGATGCAGAACAAAATTTTCTAGACGCCAAAACCCCTTCCAAACTTGGGTGGCATGAAGCAACTGGCGAGAAGAGCCTGTAACGATTTCTGTGGACTTTTATCAGAGATAGGCAGAGACCCTTTCC
>CAZHQM010000002.1:0-37718 GCA_964534155.1 uncultured Oxalobacter sp. | reverse complement strand
GTGGAACAGTATTTCATTGTGCAGGGGCGTGAATGGGAGCGCTACGCTTGGATCAAGGCACGGGCAATCACCGGCAACCCAGAGGACATTGAAGCCCTGCGGAAAATTGTTTTCCCGTTCGTCTATCGGAAATATCTGGACTTCAGCGTCATCGAATCCATCCGCAGCATGCACCAGCAGATCCGTGCCGATGTTGTCCGCCGTGAGAAACTGCATCCCGAACGTGTCAACGATGTCAAACTCGGTAAAGGCGGCATCCGCGAGATTGAGTTCCTTGCCCAGATGTTCCAGCTGATCCGTGGTGGACGTGAACCTGCCCTGCAGGACAAATCCACCCGGAAAATCCTGCAGATGCTCCCGGAAAAACGGCTGATGGATGAGGAAACCGTCAACAAGCTCCTCGATTCCTACACATTCCTGAGAAACATCGAACATCGCATCCAATACCTTGAAGATGCCCAGACCCATTCGGTTCCAAACAGTGAGGATGACCGCCTGCTGATTGCACAGGCGGCAGGCATGCAGTCTATCGATGACCTGATGTATGCCCTGAAAACCCATCGGGACTTTGTCTCTGAACAGTTTGAAGCCATCTTCGGTGAAAAATCCGAGGCACAGGATCCAGAAAGAACCATCGTTCCTCCATTGGTATCCAGCCAGTCCGATGAAGAACTCAAGACCATTCTGGAAACCAAACTCAATGAGATGGATTTTCCAGAAGCAGATGCCGCCGCCAAACGCCTGCTGGCATTCTGGCGCTCGACACGCATACAGACCCTGTCGGATGCATACCGCACCAAGACCATCTCGCTGATCAATACTGCGATGGCAGATATGCTGGAGTATGCCCACAAGCCACTGGTGACCTTGGAACGCATGCTCAACTTCCTCGAAAGCATTGCGAAGCGGACATCCTACATCTCACTGCTCACCGAGTTCCCGGTCGCCACATCCAGACTGATGCATATGCTCGATACCAGTGACTGGGCGGCACAGTATCTTACCCGCCACCCAATCCTGCTGGACGAGCTGCTCGATGCACGCACCCTGATGGAACGCCCCGACTGGGATGAATTCACCAAAGACCTCAACACACAGCTTGAAGCCCATCGAGGCGATACAGAACAGCTGATGGATATCCTGCGAGAAACCCATCATGCCCAGCAGTTCCGTCTGCTGGCACAGGACCTGAATGGTGAGCTCACGGTTGAAGAACTGGCAGATGACCTCTCCCGCCTTGCCGACATCATGGCAGAAGCCACCCTGCGGGAGGTCTGGCTCTCCATGAACAAGCGCCATCGGGAAATACCGAAATTCGCCATCATCGCCTATGGCAAACTGGGCGGTAAGGAACTGGGCTACGCATCCGATCTGGATATCGTTTTCCTCTATGACGATGATGACCAGATGGCACCGATGCTCTATGCCCGCCTCGCACAGCGCTTCATCAGCTGGATGACCAGTCCAACCTCTGCAGGCACCCTCTTCGATATCGACATCGCCCTGCGCCCAGATGGCGCGAGCGGTCTGATGGTCTCCTCTTTCGACTCATTTGAACGCTATCAGGAAAAATCCGCATGGCCTTGGGAACACCAGGCACTGACCCGTGCCCGCTTCTGCTGTGGTGATGCCTCTATCGGCGAGCGCTTTGAAGAACTGCGCAACAGAATCCTGCGCCGTGAACGTGACCCAGAAGAGCTGAAGACCGAAATCGTGAAGATGCGCCGCCGTATTCTGGATGCCCATCCAAACCATTCCGAACTGTTCGACATCAAGCATGATGCAGGCGGCATGATGGATATCGAATTCATCGTGCAGTATCTGGTGCTTGAATACTCCATCAAGCACCCTGAACTGACCGGCAACCTCGGCAACATTGCCCTGCTCAAGATGTGCGATAGACTCGGACTGTTCTCTCAGGTATCAGGTGAGGCCGTTGGCGCCATCTACCGCCACTTCAGACGGCTGCAGCATCAGATCCGTATGCAGGGGGCAAGCGAAGCAAAAATCGCCCTTGGCTCTGTGGAAGGCGAGGCTGATGAAGTCCGCAAACTGTGGAAAGAAGTCTTCGGCAGGGAATATACCGACTGACTTCCCTGAAATGCACAAAACCCCGTTGGGAAAACTCAACGGGGTTTTGCCTTGCCTTTGAAAATATTCCGCTCGTCAGCCTTCTCATCATTCCAAATTTCACCAGAACAAATTAAGCAGTTCATCGTCCAATAGTTGCCACCCTTAGTAGTAACATTAGCTTATGCTGCCACATCACCCGCAGTCCATGTTATAGCAACTGAATGAGTAGCATCTGATGACTGCCTAGAAGATATTCTGAACGCGATATCAATCGCATGAGGCATACCCATAAGCGTCCAGTAGCACTGCATTACTGGCAGTCGAAGCTGGATGGACTGACGAAGAACGACCATGCCATCATGAAGGTACTGGATGGTGAGGTCGATGTTCAATGCTGAGATCCAGCTGGGTGAGCTACAGCCTGTTTTTCGTCATGGGTAGAGGGGGGCAGATTCGCTGGCGAGCCGCCTGATACGGGTCTTGTTGGATTTTTACCAACTTTTTGCGACCAATATTTACTTATAAATAATCCCAATCAGCGTCTGCGTTGTGTCAAAATATTGCGGAAAAATTTTTTTCCATAAATGCAGGGCTTTCCTATTTTAATGTCTTTCAGCTTATAAGTTTAAATTTTATACTTTTCTTAACTGTACTTTTATATGTACCTAGCGTAATTTAACATTTCGATATAAAACAATATGTTACTATTTATTTTTGCTTGATTACATGTTGTCGTTGGGGCTACCATGCTTTCTGTAATATTAAGGAGGATTGAATGGTAGAAGAATTTGAAAAGCCTAGAAAAAACGGCAGCGAATCTCAGTGCGGATATCGGGTAACAGCCAACCCCGAAGTCAGAAAGCAGTTGGACAAAATCACGGTCCAGGGTGGTAAGGCTCGTATCCAGAAACGTGTGAACCAAGCCGCTGATGGTCATCTCGGCGATTGCCGGCCACTGGGTGATGGTGTGAGCGAAATGATACTGTCGATGAAACCTGGGCTCAGGGTTTATTTCATGATGCTGGGACATCAGATCCTGCATATCTTAAGGGTCGGTTGTAAGGACTCCCAGGCCCGCGATGCACACTTTTGCCGCGATCTTGCCCGCCAATGCAAAGATTCACTCATGAAACTTGTTGATGCATCCATTCCATCAGCAAGCTTGTTCAACTAACAATATAGGAAATCAAAATGGACTACGAAAGTCACACCAAATCAAAAGACCGACTGGAGATGAGCCCAGTTCAGATGGCGGCGCTATCCGAGCTTAGGGCTGAAAGAGTCAATCAGATGAAGGATGAAATCGAAGAGGCGGTTAACCTGGCTGCTAAAGCAAGAAAGGCAAAAAACACCATCGGGGAAATCGAAAGCAGAACCGACAGTTCCTATGATTCCAAGAGCAAATTTTGGGGCGATGTCGAAAAATTGGAAAAGCTCCAGGAAAAATTCCAGAGACTGCTAGTCTTAGGCAAAGATAAACTGGAACTTGTGAAGAGAATTCAGGACGACATCAAAGCAATCGATTACTTGCTTGGAGAATCCAATGAAGATGATCTGCTCCGTCCTTATGAGCTTTAAGTTATAGCAGTCAGGTCGATGCGTGCTGATGCCAGCCATGCCAATATAATTGGCATGGCTTTTTTATGGTTAGTGGCGGCAAATCCGATTCACTGTAGCCACAAGGCAAACGATAGAACCAGATTCCAGATCCATGCTCACATGCTACGTGCCCAGTATGCGGAGAAGCATGCAATCCAGACTGGCGTGGCACCTTCATTCCTTGGCGGCATCAAGGACCAAATGGACAAACAGACCATGAAGGCAAAGTTGCGGCAACTTAGTGAGGCTATGGGGCATGGCCGCGAGAAAATCATGCATTCTTATTATGGACATTTTCCAAAGTGGAACATGACTGCTACGCATCTGGTTGAATGCCTGACAGTCATAGAGCGGACAAGGGAGAAAATCCACATAACTGCGAACATCCCGGATCAATACCGACAGGACATCCATCTAATCATCGACCAGATGGAGCTGTTGGCATTGATCTCAAGATGCGTGAACTCTATGTCGCATGGAAATGCTGGTCAGAACGATGCGGTGTTGAATGGGTGAAACCAGAATATGAAATACCGACGTGTCTGATGGCGGGGGTTGCTGAAGTTGACAGCCCAGTAACTGACCTAAATTTTGATTAGATTATGCTTCTTATTTAGACGGTTCAAATGTCGGAAGTCTTTTCTTTTCCTGTAACCAATCTTTCAGGGCGGTTAGAGAGATGGGGGCACGAAATTTCTTATAGACTATGGTATGTCCGAATCCAGATAATAGTTCTGCCTCCTTTACCGAAAAGGTGTTTTTGGGGCGTCCAAGAAAACCCGTTTTTCCATTTATTCTTTGAAATAAATCTGCTCTTCTGATTATTTCCCAACAAAACAATATCGAGTCAATTTGTTCTGATTTTAATATGTGTTTTAAATCAAATATATCTTTGTCTTTTTTATTCTTAATAAGTGGAATCAAAGAGTAAAAGGCTAATATTAATGGTGTTATTTTGCGTCCAATTTTTGTTCTACGATCAAAATAATGTTCATCAAATTTCAGTTTTATCTGTGTTTCTAAACATTTTTCTAAGAATTCCTGTAATTCCTTCCATTTTATTAATGTTCCAAAATCATAAAAATGTGTAAATATGATTCTTATTGCCTCATACACATCATCAATTTTACTGTTGAAATTAATATGGTCTCCATCTACGAATTCTTCGTGAATGCGGAAATCTTGCCAATCTGGATTGATTGACTTGTCTCTACGGATTTTGTTGGCCCATTTTTTCTTGATGCTAAAATCAATTTCATCATACATAATTATCCCTACCTCACTTTCAATGTTGGTTCAGTGTAGACAACTAATGAACCGTGTTTTCGCATCATTTGTTATATCCAATCATCGGGCTCTTGCGACATGTGTTCGTAAGTAGTCCGCTGCCTTGCATGTCTTGGCAGTGCCGCCTGTTTCTGATGCTTCCAATTCCTCGGATAGTCACTTTTTCACTTTCCCCGCGGTCTTCATCTCGGTAATCTTCGATTTTTCCTGTCAATTGCGACTCAATCTGTTGCCATAGACCCACAGCCTAAATAATCAACACGGGAAGGAGAAGAGGTCAATAACTATACCGAACAACATACTATTAAACGTACTTTAAAGCAAACACTTACGCTGAATTAGTCTTACAAGCCAAAGCGTCTTGATTAGGAAAAATTCTATCAAACGGAAAAAAATATTTCCACAAAAACATCAAAAATCCGTGCATTTTCAGCAGCCAGTTTACGTCTCCTTATGCCGCTCAAGTCATTGAAATAACATAGAAAATTACCTCTCTTTTGCTTGCATCATCTTCACCGCGGCTGTACTTTATAAACATGATGTACATCTATTCATGAATTTATAGAAAAGAAATTTAACCATGTCAATAAATACAGAAACCGCAATGATGTCTGCTCTGATTAGTGCAGGAGTTTGTGCTAAACAGAACGATGCCGTCGAGTTCGCTCCTGTTAAGGACCGTAATGAAAAGATTGAATACTATCTCTCTGATGAATGCCTCCGTGAGTGCCGGCCATGCCACTGGGCCATTGATGAGGGCTCAGTAGGATTGGATTTTATCAATTGCATTCTTCTGCGTGCAGCTATTGGCTCGACTCAGATGACTATCCAGGAGCCACATGCTGGTAAGCCATATGTGAAATATGAGCTTGCCAAGACAGTCGCACGGCTTCTGATGGAAGTTCCATCTCTCAGCAGTATTACTTTTTTGACTCGCCATGATTATGAGATTCCCCCTGAACAGGATCTTGCCTCTTGGAAAACATTGGTTGAAAGCATCAGACTGCAGGGCGTTGAATGCATTCTGAAGTTTGACGACAAACTCCATGCGCGTCGTATTGTTTTCGATAACGGCTGGAATATCTGCTGCGATGTCGGCTTTCATCTCTATCTAAAGTCTGACTTCCTGACCATCGATGCCTACACTGACTGTCTTCGTCGCTGTCGTAAACTCGAAATCGACTGCATCTGGTATCCAGAGGATGACGATATCGGCTATCAGGAGCTTATCGGCTAATCATTAAATCCATTGATCCAGGAGACATACAAAATGCAAAAAAAACAATCAATAACAACTGGTCTTGATCCAACCAAAACATTCCAGAGTTACGTGCCATCTTCCTTGGATGCCTCGGAATTCACGGCTTGCATCTGTTGTGCCGCACTTCTGGGCTCTTATGCCAGCCCGCTTGTGCTCGTGGGACCTGAGGGCTGCGGGAAATCACACCTCTTGAATGCCAGTGGAAACCTGATCCGAGCAAATCACCCAGTAGTAAGAATCCATCTTTTTTCTGGGGCTGATATCAGCGGTCTGCAGGCACAGCTCAATAATGACGACTGCTTCAGTAAAGACGTCCTTATTGTAGATGACATCCAAGGCCTGATTGGTCAGCCCCATGCCCAACAGATTCTGTCCAAGGTTGCAGACAACTCTCTGGCGAACGGGAAACAGCTTATCTTCGCGGGCACAATGACATCGGAAGAAATTACCAATTTCATCCCCGAATTCCAAGAAGTTCTCCTGTCTGGATACATCCTGTCTATGTTGACTCCATGCCTTCCTCATCGTGCTGAAATCATCCAGAAAAAAGCTAAAGAGCAGGGAGTGAAGATTGACCATGGCGCTGCCTATCTGCTTGCTCATACTGGGAGTGAGAATATCCGAGAACTGGAACGCCATCTTTCACCTGCCATCAACATTGCAAAACGCGAGGGAACCGCGGTTTCCATCCAGACAGTCAAAGATGCTCTTTGCATTGGACAGGCAAGTGCATTGCACGTTGAAAGTGCAGTTTGTTCTTTCAATCATGTGCGACCACAGCTTCTTCAGTCCAGATCTAGGGTGTTCCGACATCAGCAGATTCGCGGATCAGCAATGTACCTAATGAGCAAGGGGCTGAACATGAACAATACTGAAATCGCCACGCGATTTCCCGCATATACAAGAACGGAAGTTCATGCATTGATTCAGGACATTGCACATCAAAGATCAATTGATCCAGAGTTTCATCATGATATGTATCTGATGGAATCCATGACCGGCTTCACTGATGCCCATCAATCCTGCCATACAGATTCCAAGTGAAGGACTCAGCATGGAGATAGACACAACCGAACTTACCAAAGAGGAAATCATGAAAAACCTCGAAGAGGTGCTGGACGATAATCCTGATCCTGCCCTGATGGCTGCCCTGATGTCATTCCTTGATTTAGTCAACTTCAAGCGGACTGACAGCGACCGACCTCTGTATGAGCTGCATAAGGCAAGCCGCACTATCCATTAACCAACCATCCCTTGCCCGCGACTAGCAGGGATTCATCCAACCATCTGATATGACTGAAACACAGTCAGGGGGATTGTTTTCGCTGAAATCGGGTAATGGCAGTTGAAACAGAGGGTTTCACGCACATTGTGGATCAGTGAATCTGAAAGGATGAACAACAGGCAGTACTGAGCAAAGGGATGAAAAAACATCGGAGAGCATATGACAGCACTCATGTTTGTCTTAGCCCGAGTCTTCACATCGAAGTTCTTCTGGGCAGTTGTAGTAATCGGACTCATCTGGCGATTCCCATGGACCAGATTGATTCCAAGAAGAAGGAGAAAGAAATGAACAAAGAAAACATTTTCCAGCAATCTACTTCTGATGAAGTGAATGAACAAATTGAACGGATTCTGAAAGCCAAGTCCATGATTGCCGATGGCAAACGGGCACTGGGTCAGATCAGGGCAGAAATCCGTCAAGGCTTTGAGGAAAGCTGCACAACCGTCTGCGTCAATGGTCGGAAGCTGTTCGACGAACAAAAGTTCAATGCATTGCTTGCCAATTATGAAGAGCTGGCGCGTCAGAGTCGTAATGTCGAGCACAAAGAAGAGAAATTTTTTCGCCAGATTGTAAAAAATAAATCAGGTTCCCGTTATGAGGTTGAAGACGCCGTCAAGACCTATTCCGAAATCAGGAAGATGGGGCTCTATTACCGACAATGCGTAAGAAGTCTCCATGAAATGCAGGATTCTTACAATCTTCAGGATACACATTCAGCTGTTTCTGTGGATAACGGAGTGCCAAACTTTATGCCTGCACATTCTTACCGGGATTATGTAGTGGGCGACGCAAACCGCCTGGCATATGAATCTTTAAAGAATATTGCTAAATACAAGACTGTCTGCATCTGGGGTGAGTCAGGTTCAGGCAAGACCCATCTTGTCCATGCGCATGGCGGTTTCATGCTCAGCTCAGAAAAAGGATATCGAATCTGTCATATCGATTGTGAAGATTTTGCAGCGGCATTCGATGCTTGGGCAGGGGCACAGGAGGATTTCATCATTCAATACTGCACTTTCCGTTGCCTCATTGTTGAAGATGTTGATGTGCTTGCTGGCAAACACGGAGCCCAGAACGCATTGGAAGTAATTGCCAGAGCTTATATTGAGGCAGAAATCCCTGTCATTTTCAGCATCAAACAGTATCCCGATGAAATCCCTGGCATTACACCTCGGTTAATGGAATGTCTGAGAGCCGGATTGGTAGTGCTGATCGAACGCCCTGATCATTTATTGAAAGCAGAGATTCTTGCCCGGATGACCGAGGCTGATGATATCAAGCTGGATCAGTACGTCGAACGCCAGATTCTCAGTGAACGAAACCTCCATGGACTGGTCAACAAGTACACGGAAATGCGGAATCTCACCAAACGCCTCAACCACATGGTCACCATCCATGATCTGCGCACTCTGGCTATTAAAGAACGTAAATCAAAACAAATCAATATGGAAGGAGGGAACTGAGCATCAGGATGGTCAAATCCTGTCCCGATTATAGTCCTGGTCATGGTTGATTTTCATGTCACCAGCACGGACTGATGTTTTAACGATGGCCAGCGGTAGTGCAAGACCATGTCGCTGGCAAGTTAATGTAAGGAGTTCATTATGAACACTGAAATTATTTCCTGTGAAGGCGAAGGCATGGGCCTCCTTGACAGAATCTTCTCTGCCATCTTCGGTGCACTTAAAAAGCTGGCAAAGGAAATCAAGATGCTGATGGATGCAATCTGGACGAATGGACGTGAAACCATCAGACAAATGAAGAAGTTTCTCCGAACCAGAGCTGGGAAAGTGGCAAATGCATTTTTCTCAGTCGCCACTGGCGTTTTCGTTGCCGATTTCATCTACAACATCTTTGTGGCAGTGGCTTTCTATCAGATGGTGAAACTGATTGCCATTGTTGGAGCTGGTCTGATCGTCACGATGCTGATGGCCTTTATCGGCTGGTGGCTTGGTGCTATCGCCAAGGTTGGAATTGGACTCGTTCCACTGAGTGTCGGAGTTTCAGGAAAAGCAGCTGGAGCATGGCTGTTCGGTGGAGCTGGGCTCTCTGCATTCTGTGGCCTCGGTTCCAAGATTGCGGCAGGAACAGGTCTGTTTGGTTCCACATCTCTTTTTGGTGGAGCCGCCTCTGTTCTTGGGTTGGCAACGAAACTGACCCTCGGGGCAAAGCTCTGTTTAGGTGCAAAAGCCATTCTTGGTATTGCAACTGTTTCACCGTTTGCCCCAGTTGCGGCCGTCCTTGGAGGCATTGGGGCTGCATGTGCTGTGGCATATAGCATCCGCAAGTGGGTTTCTTCAGACGAAGAAGTACAGGACTGATTGATTAACCAACTAGGCGGACAGAGGAAACCTCCCTGCAAGAACAAACACTCTTCTCAAACACACCCAAGAAACCACCAAGACAGGAGTTATTGATGGGAAAATTACAAATCGCTCTTATCTTCATATGCTGTCATGGTGCAGTTTTTAACATGAATGGAGCATATCGACACACACTTCACCAACATCTGCATTTCTGTCGAACTAGCCTGATGGCATTCGATAGAGAACACTATCTTTTCAATCTCTTAATCAGACCTAAAAATGGAGAAAGGGACCTAGATTACCCATATCTACTTAAATAATGTCGACATAAACTCAAAACCCCGTTGGGAAAACTCAACGGGGCTCTTTTTTGCCAGAAAGCAGAAGGATTCTGGCAATCATTCTTTGATGAGATGGATGATCTTGTTCTCGACACCATTCCACTTGTCAGCATCAGGCATCGGTGACTTCGAACGGGTGATGACAGGCCATTTCTTGGACATCTCAGCATTGATGGCAATGTATGCCTGCTGATCCGCAGGCACATCTTCTTCGACAAAAATCGCCTCTGCAGGGCATTCAGGCACACAGACCGCACAGTCAATACATTCGTCTGGATCAATCACCAGTGTATTCGGTCCTTCATGGAAAGCATCGACAGGACAAACATCGACACAGTCCGTGAACTTGCAGAACACACACGCATCGCCAACCACATGAGTCATAACAACCTCGATTCCTTATTTCAGTTTCAGGGCATCCTTAAACCGTGAGTAACCAGTCTCAGCCGCATAGAGTGCCGCGACAGGGTTATGGCCAAGTACACGGTCTTTCACAATCATCACCGTAACCGGTGCATGGGAATATTTCAGGAACATCGTATCGTGCCCGACACAGAGCCCAATCACAATATTGAAATCTGTGCCTTCTTTCTCAAGCACCTTCGCCTGCATGATCGGGTTGCACATGGACTCATGACCAGAACCACCGTTCAGTTTCTTTTCTTCAGGTACTCCGACTTCACTCTTGTCGATAGCACCGACCTTGCAGCCAACAGTAAAACTCTTGATACCAAGACCCCGCAGAATCTTCACAAACATACGGGCCTCAGCAGTCAGACCAACACAGGTTGCGATGCCGATGTACTTGTACCCCATCCGTTTGATGAATTCGATGGTCTCCTCGACACGGGTCATCCGGCAGTAGAACTCACTTTCAATGCAGGCAGAATGCACAGAAATCTCACCTGTATTGTTCTCATCCTGCAGATAAATATCGCGAACCTGAGCAATCTCTTCTTCACTGAGCTTGTCAGTCATACAGAATTTTGGATATCTGTTCTCATTCTTGTCCTTGCAGCCCAATGCCGCACAGTCAGAACAGCTGAACACAATGTCTTTCTTCGCCATAACAACCCTGTTTATCCTTGCGGTAGATTCAAAAAAACCTGACACCACCAAGGCATCAGGTTTTTATCTGGTTTCGGTCAGCGCTTACCGCTGATACAGCACATCAGTCTCATCCCGGACATGGCGGGACATCAGATGGGCAATTGCCTCCTTGATGGTAATGCCATCAAACAGCACACTGGCAACAGCATTGGTCAGTGGCATCTCGACACCCATCTTCTTCGCCAGTTCCCGAACCGTATGCGCACAGTTAACACCCTCTGCGACATGCCCCAGTTCCTGAACCACCTGATCCAAGGTCTTGCCCTGAGCCAGCCCCAGACCTACCCGACGGTTACGGGAAAGATCGCCTGTACAGGTCAGGATCAAGTCACCGGCACCTGTCAGCCCCAGGAAAGTCTCAAGACGCCCACCCAGCGCAACCCCCATACGGGTGATTTCAGCCAGACCACGGGTAACCAGTGCCGCACGGGCATTCAGCCCCATCGACAGGCCGTCAGCGATACCGGTTGCGACAGCCAGGATATTCTTCAGTGCGCCACCAACCTCGACACCGATGACATCATCACTGCAGTAGATACGCATCGTACCGGCATTCATCGCTCCAACAACAATGCCACGAAGCGCCTCAGATGGTGAAGCAATGGTCAATGCACAAGGCATCCCTGCCGCCACTTCCTGTGCGAAAGAAGGACCAGACAGTACACCGGTATTGATATTGGCATCACCCAGCACTTCCTTTGCCACCTGACTTGGTAGCAGACCAGTCTTCTGCTCAAAGCCCTTGCAGAGCCAGATGATATTTTTCACTGGATAAGACTTGAGCTGGGTCAGGACAGGACGAAGCCCAGCCACTGCCGTTGCCACAATCACCAATCCAGCATCACCACAGCCATGATGGACAGCCTGCTCAAATTCAGGCGTCAGATGCAGGGAGTCAGGCAGTTTGACGCCTGGCAGTCCCATCGTATTCACACGGCTTTTTTCTGCCTCGACAACCTGTTCTGTTTCGCGTCCCCAGAGAAGCACCTGATGACGGCCAGCCAAGCTGACTGCCATAGCGGTTCCCCAAGCTCCAGCACCAAGAATTGTGATATTCATCTTTTCCAGTTAAATTCAGATCTTATGCGTTTTCAACAGGAGCTTCTGCCTTGTTCGCAGCCGCAGTTTCCTGTTGGAGACGATCACGGAAATATGCCTCGAAGTTGATTTCAGCCAGATGGATAGGAGGGAAACCAGCCTTGGTGATGGCATCAGCGATATTTGCACGCAGATATGGATAAATCACGGTTGGACAGTTGATGCCCAGAACTGGATCCATCGCACCTTCAGGCAGACCGCTGATCTGGAAGATACCTGCTTCCTTGCCTTCTACCAGATATGCAATCTTGTCACCGATTTTCGCGGTCACAGTTGCAGTCACAGAAGCTTCATAGAAGTCATTGCCCAGCTCATCGTAGCCCACATTGATGGAAACCTCGAAACCTGGTGCCTCTTTTTCCAGGAAAATCTGTGGGGAGTTTGGCTGTTCAAGGGACAGATCCTTGAGATAGATAGACTGAATCTGGAATACAGGCTGTTTAGCTTCTTCTGTCATGTTTTCTCCAATATAAATCTAATGTCTTAAGCTGACTGCAGCAGGGGAACCAGTCCACCTGCCTTATCCAATGCGGCCAAGTCATCAAATCCACCGACGTGTATATCGCCGATAAAGATCTGAGGAACCGTGCGCCGATGGGTTTTCTCCATCATCTCTGCACGCAAAGCCTCATTGCCATCAATCAGTATTTTTTCAATATGTCCTACACCACGCACTGCCAGCAGACGCTCTGCCATCCTGCAGTAGGGACAGGTTGCTGTACTGTACATCACAACCCTGGCAGTCATTGTTCCGCTCTTATTTACTGGTTGGCAGATTGTCCTTCATCCAGGCAACCATGCCACCTTTCAGGACGTTGATCTTACCAAAACCGCATTCTTTCAGGATTTTTGCAGCCGCCTTGGAATCCTTGCCTTCATGGTCAATCAGCAGAACCGGCTGTTTCTTGAAGTTTTCATCAAGCTCCGCCACCTGGTCTTTCAGGCTCAGGAAAGGCACAGAAATCGCATTCAGCAGATGACCTGACTGGAATTCCTTCTTGGTGCGGATATCCAGAATGGTGGTTTTGCCCTTGTTGATCAGGGTTGTCGCTTCGGTATTGTTGACGGTTGCCGTAGTACGGATATATGGCCAGAGCAGTGCACCGATACAGTAAAGTACGACACCGATAAGAAAAATGTTGTCTCGAATGAAATTCACGGGAATAACCTGCTTTAAGTCAAAGATTAAAAACTGAATACATTATAAAATAGAAAGACTCAGAACATCGGGATAACTTACTTTCATTTCGATTATGCACAAAATCGTTTTCATGCGTCATGGTCAATCTGTCTGGAATTTTGAGAACCGTTTCACTGGTTGGACTGATGTTGACCTGACAGAACAGGGGCGCAAAGAAGCCTCCATGGCTGGTCAGATCCTGCGCGAAGCAGGCTTCAGGTTCGACATTGCCTACACTTCCGTCCTCAAGAGAGCCATCCGGACACTGTGGATTGCACTCGAAGAAATGGACGCCATGTGGACCCCAACCATCTGCGACTGGCGCCTGAACGAACGTCACTATGGTTCCCTGCAGGGGCTGAACAAAGCAGAGACTGCACAGCTCCTCGGTGAACATCAGGTACACCTGTTGCGCAGGAGCTACGAAGGAGCTGCAGACCCACTTCCAGAAGACGATCCACGCACCTCTTACAGCAATCCTGCCTATGCCGCATTGAGCAGAGAACAGATTCCGCTGACCGAAAGCCTGAAAGACACCGTTGCCCGTGTCAAAGGATTCTGGGACACCGTTATCTGTCCTGAACTGCAAAAAGACAAGACCATCCTGATCTCAGCACACGGTAACAGCCTGCGTGCCCTGATCAAGGAACTCGATGGCATCAGCGACAAAGACATCGCACTGCTTAACATTCCAACCGGTCAGCCACTGGTCTATGAGCTCGATGATGACCTGAAGCCAATCCGCCATTACTACCTCGGCGATCCTGAAAAGATTGCTGCAGCAACCAAAGCGGTGATTCTTCAGGGCAGTGCCCGCTAAGACTTTCCGCAGATAGAAAGGCAAGGGCAGGCATTATGTGTCTGCCCTGTTTTTTTAAGAAACAAGGAGATTCCCTGTACAGATTCGTCGTCAGCAACACTCCTGACATGAAATTTCTGCAAACAGGGTTATACTTCTTTTTTCAGCAGGGGCTTTGACACCCTGCACAAGCAAGATATCCAACATTATCCATATTTAAATAGGTGATTCAGAAAATGGGTAACAAATTACGGAACGCCCTGATTTTCAGCTTGGGGATTATCCTGGGGGCATTCGGCACCGCCATGGCGCAGAAACAGCCAGCCGGCAACCTGCCAGTTGAAGAACTCCGCCAGCTCTCAGACGTCTTTGGCCTGATCAAATCAGACTATGTCGAACAGGTTGATGAGCATAAGCTGCTGAAAGAAGCCATCTCAGGCATGGTCTCATCCCTTGACCCACATTCAGCCTATCTGGACAAGAAAGAATTCCAGGAACTGAAAGAAGGCACCAGCGGTAAATTCGGCGGTCTTGGCATGGAAGTCGGTATGGAAGACGGCTATGTCAAGGTCATTTCCCCAATCGAAGATACCCCAGCCTATAAAGCCGGTATCCGCCCAGGTGATCTGGTCACCAAGCTGGATGGTGTCACCGTCAAAGGCATGACCCTCAATGAAGCCGTCAAGAAGATGCGTGGCGAACCTGGCACCAAGATCACCCTCACCATCTCCAGAAAGGGCGTTCTTAAACCAATCGTGCTCACCATCACCCGTGACATGATCCAGGTCAGAAGCGTCAAGTCCAAGATGATTGAACCAGGTTATATCTGGCTGCGCATCACCCAGTTCCAGGATCCAACCGTTGAGGATCTGGTCACCCACATCAACAAGCTCTATGCCCAGAATCCAAACATCAAAGGGCTTGTGCTTGACCTGAGAAATGACCCAGGCGGCGTTCTGCCAGGTGCAATCGGTGTTGCATCCGCATTCCTGCCAGCAGATTCCCTCATTGTCTCCACAAACGGACAGCTGCCGGAATCCAAGGCTGAATTCTACGCACGCCCTGAGTACTACATGAACCGTACCTCTCAGGATCCACTGGCAAAACTGCCAGCAGCCATCAAGAAGGTACCTATTGTTGTCCTCGTCAATATCGGTTCCGCTTCTGCATCAGAAATCGTTGCCGGCGCCCTGCAGGATCACAAACGTGCAATCATCATGGGCAGCCAGACATTTGGCAAGGGTTCTGTCCAGACCATCCGTCAGCTGACTGAAGATACCGCCCTGAAACTGACCACCGCACGTTATTACACGCCAAGCGGCAAATCCATTCAGGCTAAAGGCATCATCCCTGACCTGCTTGTTGATGAAACCGCTGACGGTAACGGCATCAATGAACTGCGCATCCGCGAGGCTGATCTCGACAAGCATCTGTCAAACGATGGCGAAGAAAAGAGCAAGGAACTCAGCGCCGCAGAAGAAAGCAAGCTGATTGAAAAGGCCAAGAATTACAAACCGGTTGAATATGGCACAACAAAAGACTTCCAGCTGATGCAGGCACTCAACTACCTGAAAGGCAAACCAGTCAAACTGTCCAAGACCCAGAAAAAACCGGCAGAAAAGACTGCAAAAAAGAACTGATAAACAAAGAGCGATGCGATGAATGAAGAGCAGAAACTCCGCTACTCCCGCCATCTCCTGCTGAAGGAGATGGGAGAAGCTGGGCAGGAAAAGATTGCCCGGTCATCAGCACTGGTCATCGGTGCCGGTGGTCTGGGCTCCTCAGCCCTCATTTATCTGGCATCCAGCGGTATGGGCAGAATCATCATCGTCGATGATGATGAAGTTGAAATCCACAATCTCCAGCGCCAGATCATCCACACCACTGACCGTGTGGGTGTACTCAAGGCAAAATCTGCAAAGACTGCGCTGACTGGCATCAATCCAACCATCGACATCCAGACAGTCACCACCCGCATGGATGAGAAATCCCTGCCAGACCTGATGAAAGATGTGGATGTCGTTCTGGACTGCACCGACAACTTTGCCACCCGCATCGTTGTCAACCGCACCTGTATGCAGTTGGGAAAACCATTGGTGTCCGGAGCCGCTGTCGGATTCGACGGTCAGATTTCCGTCTTTGACCCTCGGCAGGAAAACTGCCCATGCTATGCCTGCCTGTATCCTGAGGATATGCAGTTCACCGACATCAAAGCCGCACAGGTGGGTGTCTTTGCACCGATTGTCGGCCTGATTGGTGTCACCCAAGCAGCAGAAGCCCTCAAGATTGTCGGTGGTTTCGGTAAACCACTGACTGGCAGCCTGCTCCTGCTGGACGGACTCAGCATGGAATGGACCAGACTGCAGATGGAACGCACACCTGACTGCCCGGTCTGTTCAAAACGGAACATCTTCAGGAAATAACCCATCCCATCAACGAAAAAGCCTGATCGCAGTCAGGCTTTTTTCATTTCTTCATTCGTTTACTTTCCACACAACCAGCGGAAAGTCGCATCCCCGGTACTACCAGGATTCACATCATTCCAGACACCATCAATAGGCTTACCATTGAAAGCAGTCACACGGTACCGGCTATGCTGACAGTCAGCCTGATACATCTTGTAAGCAGTATTCAGGCGCTTGCCGTTCGCATAACTGCTGACTTCACGGGTCATGCCCGTATGCTTCTGTTTATTCAAGCTGTTCGCATCACCATAAATCTTGAGACTGCCATCGGAATAACCCCCAAGATACTGCCAATCCGCACCTGCTGCATGACAGGTCAGCGCCATACCGCCCAACAAAGCACCCAACATCAGTTTTTTCATTATTCCTCCTTTTCGCTCTACCCTATCAGCTCATCAAGATTGGCTTTTCAAGCTCGGTATTGTTTTCCTCAAAAGATGGCAGCATCAGTACAAATCTGGATACTCGATCAAATTCAGCTGTAGCAGATGCTACCTGCAGACCCAAGACATGACCGCCCAGTTTCTTATCATCAGAGATGAAATGGAAATGCCAGCCAGTCGGTGAAACCGGATGCATGAAATCCGGCCCATAAATCGAAATCAGCGTACCCGATACATCATGCCAAGTCGTCTTGATCTGGTCCTCCGCCATGATTCTTTCCATCGACTTGAATGGCTTTTTCTGGAAATAGACACTGCGGCACAGCATCATCGGGAACTGACCATGAATCTTCACCGCATAGAAAACATCTTTGCCATACGGTTCAATCAACCGGTCAAGCTGCGATTCAAAATCTGCAATATCAACAGCAGCCCCCAGTTGATGTGAGAAATCTGTCTTGAAATGCGTCAACTGGGCAAAGGGCACCGTCTGGGTCAGGTCAGTCTCAATGAGCATTCCATCATAGAGTGCTTGATAAACCTCATCATCAAGTACATTCAGCTCACCCAACAGATAAGGTGCACCAACACCAAAATCCCCAAAATGTTTCAACTCAACCCCGGTCATCTCACCTTCATATCCCAACTGTTGGGTCAGATATGCCAACTCATGCAACTGGTAGATGGTGTCCTTTTCAGGAGCAACGCCCTCTGCAACAGGTTGGAAATGTTTTTCCCCTGTCGCAGAACAAGATGCCAGATCAAGGCTGAACTGTTTAAATGCTGTCATTATTTCTTCGGTGGCAGGAATTCAATGCCATAGCGGTAACTCATACTATCGACTTTTCCACCCTTGATAATGAAACGGAACTCCTGATAATTACCGATGGTCACCTCACCATCAGCCGCAGGCCGCTCGATACCGAACTCACCGAGCTTCTCGACAGGATCTCCAACATGGATAGGACCAAAGTTGTATTTGGAACCTTTGCTGACAGTCAACGCAGAAATCCATGCCCCCTCAGCCCGCCTGTATGAATTTTCGTACTGGATTTCCAGTCCTGACCAGTTAAGTTGCTGGTAAATCACGCCCCCAGCAGTCCAATATTTCTGGGCCATCGGCTTGCCGAATTTTTTAATAGAAGACTGAGGATAATTCCCGAAATCAATCGCAAGGCGGTCAGCCAACCGCTCAGGCAATGCCAGATTGTCGGGATAGTACCCCTTGACCTGAGGCGCAAACCAGCTGTCACTCTTCTTCAGCCATCCTTTCATTGGCCAGGAAACCTCATACCAGACGTTGCCTTTAGCATCGGTTTCCTCACCTGTCAGGTAAACCGTATACTTGCTGGGATACTGCTGAACAACCCGCGATGAAGTCGATTTCTGGCTGTAAATCGGTGCTTTTTCTCCCGCAGTCCGTGCCCAGACAATATCCAGATTATCTGGAGAGTCTGCCTGTGCCACAAATGGCAACACACATGATGCCGCAAGAACAGTACTGGCAAACGCTTTGCCCAATCGATTCAGTTTCATAAACATCCCCTTGCATTCTAGATTTCAACCCTATCAAGGTAACCACAGATAGCCATCATTCCCGAACTGGTAATGCATGCTCGCAACCCGGTTTTCACGGATGATAAACAGGAATTTTTCAGCTCCCTCTTCCAGCCGCACCTCACCATGAATCAGAGGTTCACCCTGACTGATGCCATATTCAACCAGCTTTGCCGAGCTGTCTCCGACACGGATTGGACCAAAACTGATCTTTGCCCCGGGACCAGCGGCAATCCTGTTGATCCAGGCATCTTCCTCCTTGCGGTACGAATTCATATACTCGATGACCATCCCCTTCCAGGTCAGAGTCTGGACAACAACCCTGCCTGCAAAATTCTGAACAGCGTATTCCTGCTTTTTTGGTTGCCCCAGTTTTTTGATGGTTGCTTTAGGATAATTCCCGATATCCGTCGCCAGACGGATAGACATACGTTCATAAATCGGCAGATTGTTCGGGTTATAGGTGCGGTTGTATGGGAACCAGGAATCCTTTTCGCGCATCCAACCCTTGAATGGCCAGACAACCTCAAACCAGCCATTGCCGGTGTTATCGGTTTCGCGGCTGGCGATATAGACGAGATCATTCTTTTCCAGATACTTCACGGTACCTGAATTGACAGACTTCTGCTTATAGAAAGGTGTTTTCTGGAGATTGGCACGGCACCACATGATATCCAGATTGTCTGGAGAATCTGCCTGTACCGAAAATGGAAGCGCACAGGCGGTCATCAAAAGTGTTGAAATCAGGGCTTTGCCCAAACGATTCGGTTTCATGGTGACCCCCTGTGTCAGTTGAAACGGTTTTTATTTATTTTGCGCCGTACATATCGCGGTACGCTTTGACTGCATCCTGATATTTTGCCAGTTCACTGTCAGAACCGGCCTTGTTGAGATAGCCCATCAGGTCATTCAGGTTGGCAATGGAAAGTACTGGCATGCCATGTTTCTGCTGGACTTCCTGAACTGCAGACAGTTCAGACAGGACACCATCCTTGCCTGCACGTTCCATACGGTCCAGTGCAATCAGGACGATGCTTGGTGTTGCACCAGCACTGGTAATGATGCCAACAGATTCGTTGACGGATGTCCCTGCAGTAATCACATCATCGATGATGACAATCTTGCCTTTCAGCGGTGCACCGACCATGATGCCACCTTCGCCATGATCCTTCGCCTCCTTGCGGTTGTAGGCAAATGGAACATTGCGCCCTTTTCTTGCCAGTGCTACAGCAACAGATGCCGCCAGAGGAATCCCCTTGTATGCAGGACCGAACAGCATATCGAATTCCAGACCGGACTGGAGCAGGGTTTCCGCATAATAATCTGCCAGCTCGTTCAGGGACTGACCGTCATTGAACAGGCCTGCGTTGAAGAAATAAGGAGACTTGCGACCAGCCTTGGTGATGAACTCACCAAAACGCAGTACGCCACAGTCGAGGGAAAAACGGATGAAATCTTCGCTTAATGCACTCATATCAACCTCAAAAGTCAGTAGATGGTAATGAATGCTATTTTAGCCTGTTGATGCAAAGGCTAGTATTTTATTTCTGTCCCCAAGGCGCAATCTTCGGCAGAAGCAGCATCCCTGGAATTGCCAGCAGGAAACAGAGATTGAAGAACATGAACCAACCGGTCATGTCGATGATGTAACCGGCAGAAGCATTGATGAATGTACGTGGCACCGCAGCCAGACTGGTGAACAGTGCAAACTGTGTTGCGGTATAGCGGGGATCCGTTGTCTTGGCGATATAGGCAACAAACGCCGCAGTCCCCAACCCCGTTCCAAAAGCCTCGGCACCAATC
The DNA here is from genome assembly GCA_964534155.1 of uncultured Oxalobacter sp. Lineage (GTDB taxonomy): Bacteria > Pseudomonadota > Gammaproteobacteria > Burkholderiales > Burkholderiaceae_D > Oxalobacter. The sequence continues at coordinate 17,171 of CAZHQM010000002.1, read as the reverse complement.
ACCACCGCCAGCAACAGCGGATCAGGTGTAGCGCTCTGTGCGAGCCATGAGAATCCAAGGATTGCCACCGCCTGCAGGACGCCGAAAATCCAGAGCCCTCGGTTGATACCCAAGCCGATAATCCAGACACCCCCTAATAAAGCCCCGGCAATGCTAGCCCAGAACCCAGTTGTTTTCGCAACCACACCGATCTGGGTCATCGTGAAGCCCATATCCAGATAGAACTTGATGGAAAGCGCTGTCGCCAGACTGTCGCCCAGCTTATAGAGGAAGATGAACAGCAGGATCAGGATCGCCTGCTTCCAGCCATCACGCTTGATGAATTCAGTAAACGGCAGCACAACCGCATCACGGATTGTGCGGGGAGTCGTCCCCAGAACCTCAGGTTCTTTCACAAAAAGCGTACAGACCAGACCTGGCAGCATGAATGCCGCCGTGATCCAGAACACCATCTGCCAGCTCATCATATCTGCCAGAATCAGTGACAGCGCCCCAGGCACCATCCCTGCGACACGATAAGCATTCACATGAATCGCACTGCCAAGCCCCTGCTCCGAATCAGGCAGAGACTCACGGCGGTACGCATCCACCACAATATCCTGACTCGCGGAAAGAAAGGCAATCACCGCAGCCATCACACCAATCAGCACCATCTGATTCTTGGGATCGAGCATACCCAGCACACCGACGGTGACAAACAGTGCAAACTGGGTCACTGCCATCCAGCCACGGCGCCTGCCCAGACGTGTAATGGAATAACGGTCCATCAACGGTGCCCAGAGAAACTTCCAGGTGTAGGGGAACATCACCAGCGCAAAGAGACCCAATGCCTTCACATTGAGCCCGGAATCCGTCAGCCACGCCTGAACAAGCGTCAGCAGGATGAAAAGTGGAAGCCCTGACGAGAATCCAAAGAAGACACACGGCAACAGACGGGGGTCAAGCAGTGCCTTCCATTTGCTGGTTGTTGCCATCAGTCAGAAACAGTTGCGGATTTCTTCTGCAGTCTGTAAACAGCAAGACTGCCGTTGTGGTAAGGGTCTTCTGTCACGACCTTGCCCTCATGCAGGACAACACGGTCAAGAATCTCAAAACCAACCTGATCGATCAGATCCTCAAAATCCCGTATGGTTGCGAACCGCAGGTTCGGAGAGTCATACCATTCAAAAGGCAGCTCTTCAGAAATCGGCATCCGGCAGCCCTGATTCAGGGCATCCAGATTTTTCTGATAGGCAAAGTTTGGAAAACTGACCACAGCATCCTTGCCGACACGGGCGATTTCTTTCATCAGCGGTTCGACATTCTTCAGCATCTGCAATGCCAACAGGCAGAAAACCGTATCAAAACGGTCATCCTCAAAATATGGCAGACCATTCTCAAGGTCATGCTGAATCACATTCACACCCCGACGGATGCAGGCAGGAATCTTCTGCTCATCGTATTCAACACCATACCCTGTACAGCCCTTGGTTGTCTGGAGATACTCCATCCAGGCACCACTGCCACAGCCCAGATCCAGCACATATGCCTTGTCTTTGACCCAATCAGCGATGAACTCCAGATCGGTACGGTATTTTTTCAATGTCGGTGCATTCATCTCAATTCCCCTCCGTCAGATCCTGCCAGATACGGTCATAGTAGGCGCGTACGGTTTCATGATATTTGGCATCGTTCAGCAGGAAAGCATCGTGACCATGCGGTGCATCGATCTCTGCATAAGACACCTGTCTGCCGTTCTTGATCAGCGCATCCACAATCGTGCGGCTGCATTCAGGTGCAAAACGCCAGTCAGTAGTAAAGGAAATCAGCAGATATTTCGCCTGGGTATTCTCAAAAGCCTTGCTCAGGTCACCGCCGAACTTCGCCGCAGGATCAAAGTAATCCAATGCACGGGTAATCAGCAGATAGGTATTCGCATCAAAGAAGGTGGAGAACTTGTTGCCCTGATACTGCAGGTAGGACTCAATCTCGAACTCAACCCCATAACCGAACTTGTATTCGCCTGTCCGCAGCTCACGCCCGAATTTCTCAGACATATCATCATCAGACAGATAAGTGATATGACCGACCATGCGGGCAACACGGAGCCCATTCTTCGGCACAACGCCATGGGAATAGAAATCCCCGCCATGGAAATCAGGATCAGACAGGATAGCCGTTCTCGCCACCTCATTGAATGCGATATTCTGTGCGGAAAGATGGGAAGTCGAAGCCACAATCACTGCATTCGCCACACGGTCAGGATAACGCATCGTCCAGGTCAATGCCTGCATACCACCGAGCGAGCCACCCATAACAGCCGCAAACTTCCGGATACCCAGTCCATCAGCCAGTCTTGCCTGTGCATCGACCCAGTCCTGAACGGTCATGACAGGGAAATCTGCACCATACGGCTTGCCTGTCTCAGGATTGTCATGCATTGGTCCCGTAGAACCATAGCAGTGCCCCAGATTGTTGACGCCGATCACAAAGAATTTATTGGTATCCAGTGACTTGCCAGGACCAACCATGTTGTCCCACCAGCCAACCTCACCGGTCTCTTTATCAACGCCAGAGACATGATGGGATGCATTCAGCGCATGACAGACCAGTACCGCATTGGAATGGTCTGCATTCAAGGTGCCATAGGTCTCATAAACGAGCGTATAGTCTGCGATACTTGCCCCGCTTTCCAGAACCAGCGGCTCTGGGAAATGCATGGACTTAGGCGAAACGTAATGTGGTGTTGACATGAAAATCTATCCTGATGGGATACACCCACCCCTAATGAAAAAAGCCCGAATACGGCTCGGGCTCTCAAAAGCGCGCTTTAGCCGTATTTATCGGGAATAAAACCCTGCGCCCGCAAGCTGTCATCTCAAATCGGCGCAATTTCGATAGGATAACGAAAACCCTACTGAGCGTCAAACAGACAGCTCTTCCTGATACAGATCCTGAACAGCTGCTTCAATTTCCTGCTCATCCATCAACGACAGAATCCGCTTCACCTTCGACTTCAGCACAGTCAGGTCACTCAGCAGCACCTCCTGCTTGACCTGCAGCAGCTGGGTTGGATGCATGGAGAGCTGCCGGATACCCAAAGCCAGCAGCAGACGTGTCAGATGCGGATCCCCTGCCATCTCACCGCAGACAGAAAGCGGCACATCCGCTTTCTCAGCCTGCTCAACGGTTATCTGGATCATCGCCAACACGGCAGGATGCAGCGGATTATAAAGATGCGCCACATCAGGATCCACACGGTCAACTGCCAATGCATACTGGATCAGGTCATTCGACCCAATCGACAGGAAATCCATCCGGGAAGTAAACATCGGCAACGACAGCACCGCCGCAGGCACCTCGATCATGGCACCAACCTGAATCGATTCATCAAACATGCGACCCTGTGCCCGCAACTGCGCCTTTGCCTCTTCAACAAAGCCCAATGCCTGGTCAATCTCAAATCCATACACCAGCATCGGTATCAGCAGTTTCACCTGACCGAAGGCTGATGCCCTGAGAATTGCCCGCAGCTGCGTCAGAAACAGCTCAGGCTCTGCCAGACAGAAACGGATTGCCCGCTTGCCCAATGCAGGATTCATCACATTCTTGGACAATGTCTCATCATCAAGCTGCTTGTCCGCACCAATATCCAAGGTACGGATGGTCACAGGCCGTCCCTTCATCAGGGTTACTGCCTGCTTGTATGCCTCAAACTGCTCCTCTTCATCAGGCAGGCGACCCACACCATCACCCCGTCCCATGAAAAGGAATTCCGAACGGAACAGCCCAACCCCCGTCGCATTCAGTTCCATGACCGTCCGGCAGTCATCAGGAAACTCGATATTCGCCAGCAGTTCCACCGCTGTGCCATCCTGAGTCACCGCAGGCACTTTCTTGAGCCGGTTCAGTTTCCGCTTGAGCTTCTGCTGTTCAGACTGCTTGTTCCGGTACTGCTCCATCACCAGCTGGGTCGGATTCACAATGACAACACCGGCATCCGCATCAACAATCAGCCAGTCGTCCTGCCGTATCAGGGACAGTGCTTCTGACAGCCCAAACACCGCCGGTGTATCCACACTGCGCGCCACAATCGCCGCATGGGAATTCCGCCCGCCAATCTCTGAGACAAAGCCACTGAACGTGCTGTCACGGAACTGGATCATATCCGCAGGTGAGATGTCATGTGCAACCACAATCATATCGACCTGATCGGCAGCATCGGTTGCGGGTACTTCAGTCTGTGTCCCCGTCAGCACCATGAGCACACGGTCACCGATCTGCTGGATATCCGCCTTGCGCTCACGCAGATAAGGATCCGACATATTGTCGAAGCGGGAGACCAGATCCTCAATCTTCGTCATCAACGCCCATTCAGCGTTGTACCTGCGTGTGCGGATAATATTGAATGGCTCTTTTGAAATCTCGTCATCTGCCAGCAGCATCGCATGCACATCCATCAGCACACTCAGCTCGGGTGGTGCATCCTCTGGCAGATTCTCACTGAACATAGTCAGTTCAGCGCCGACCGTATGCAGGGCAAGCTCCAAACGCTCAACCTCTGCCTCGATCTTTTCCTCAGGAACAAGATAATGACGCGCCTCCATCGCCGCATGGGCAATCACATGGGCACGGCCAATAGATACCCCCTGTGAGACAGAAATGCCAAAAAGCGTGAAAGACGCCATCTCGTTACTGGACTGCATAGCGGAACTTTATTCTGATTCGCCAAAACGGTTGTTGATCAATCCTGTCAGGGCTTCCATGCATGCCTCTTCGTCAACCCCATCCGTTTCCAATGTGACAACCGACCCTTTTCCCGCTGCCAGCATCATCACCCCCATAATGGACTTTGCGTTGATGCGCTGGTTCCGGAATGACAGCCAGACTTCACTGGCAAACTTGGATGCCAGCTGGGTCAGTTTCGCAGATGCACGGGCATGCAACCCCAGTTTATTGATGATTTCAAGTTCTGTTTTGACCATATTTCTTATCTGTTTTCCTGTTCATTCCCCGCTGGTAGACTTTCCGGCCAGCACTCAGATCCATACTTTCTGTATCAGTTCAGCTCAGGCTCAATCCTGACAGCACCGTTCTTGCCCCCCAGCAGTGCCTTGGCAATCATGGTTTCAAGATCGGTATTCCGGTAAGTCAACGCACGTAGCAGCATCGGCAGGCTGACACCTGTCAGGACCTCAACGGAAGATGTCTCCACCTTCAGCTGTCCACAGCAGTTTGCAGGCGTACCACCCAATATATCCGTCAAGACCAATACACCCGCGCCATCATCCAGACGGGCTATCGCATCCCGGGCCAAAGCCTCGACTTCGGCAATATCCTGATCTGCCTGAACATCAATCGCCTCAAACCGCTCCTGACTGTTCCCAAACAGATGCCTGACTGTTGCCTTGAATGCCCCCGCCAGAGGATCATGCATTAGAAGAAGTATGCCAACCATATCTCTCAATCCACCTTGAGCTGTCTTCAAATGAACTTTATAAACAATACTGCAAAGCCATTTTAATCAATACATTCAATGCGGTAAAAGCGTTTTTTCCAACTCATCAATAAACAGCCCTGCCACATTGAACCCTGTCTGGTCTGTAATCTCACGGAAACAGGTCGGACTGGTCACATTCACCTCAGTCAGCCAGTCACCGATAATATCCAGCCCCACCAGGAAAAGCCCTCTGGCAGCCAGTTCAGGTGCCAAGGTTTCTGCAATCTCGCGGTCACGGTCCGATAGAGGCTGTGCCCTGCCAATGCCCCCTGCTGCCAGATTGCCACGGATCTCGCCTATCTTGGGAATACGTGCCAACGCAAATGGAACCACCCTGCCATTGACCAGCAGTACACGCTTATCCCCATGGGCAATCTCGGGAATATAGGCCTGTGCCATCAACGGCTGTTTTCCATTATCTGTCAGCGTCTCGATAATGGTGCCGAGATTCAGCCCATCCGCTTTCACACGGAAAATGCCCATTCCCCCCATACCGATGAGAGGTTTCAGAATCACATCCTGATGCTGTGCATGAAACTGCAGGATCCGCTCTGTGTCCGAGGTCACCAGAGTCGGCTTCACAAACTGCGGAAACTGGCCGACAGTCAGTTTCTCATTATGCGTCAGCAGGCTGTCCGCTGTATTGAACACCCGCGCGCCCTGCTTTTCAGCCAAAGACAGCAGCCACAATGCCGTCACATAATGGATATCAAACGGAGGATCTTTCCGGACAATAACCGCATCGAAATCAGCCAACTGTATCTCTGCTGTCTCAGCAACTGAATACCAGTCAGCGTCATAAGTCCCTTTCAGCTGGATACGGTCACAACGGGCAATCACCCTGCCGGCATCCAGCACAATATCCTGTTCACAGAAAGCATAGACCGTATGCCCTCGAGATGCCGCCTCCACCATCATCGCCATGGTGGAATCTTTCTTGAGATTGAATGACTGCAACGGATCTGCGAAAAACGCTATCTTCATCTCGTCCCCTCTTGTCACTGCATATCAGGATCTGTCTTTTCCAGCTCAACTGCCGCCGCCAATGCCGCAAGCCGCGCAACAACACCATACATGTAATAGCGGTTTGGCTCAGAAGTCCCCGGCTCTGCAGACAGGTCAGGCAACGTATGCTGCTGGGAGAAAGGCGAAGGCACAAACTGTGCGCCCGGTGCATTCAGGTTCTCATTGATATCACGGCGTTCATTCACACGATAGAAACCACCGACGACATAGCGGTCAATCATATATACGACCGGCTCAGCAACCGCATCATTCACACGCTCCAGGGAATGGACACCTTCCTGTATCAGCACATCCCGTACAGGTTGCCCATCCTTGATCACGGACATCTTATTACGCTGCCTGCGGTTCAGTTCACTGACCTCTTTAGCATCTGTTACTGTCATGATGCCCATGCCATAAGTCCCCGCATCTGCCTTGATGATGACAAACGGTTTTTCCTTGATGCCATATTCACGGTATTTCCGGCGGGTCTTCGTCAACACAGCATGCACCTGTGCAGCGAGACATTCCTTGCCAGTTCCCTCCTCGAAATTGACATCACCGCAATGGGCAAAATAAGGATTCACCAACCATGGATCAATCCCGACTGTCCGGGCAAAACGCTTTGCGACATCATCGTAAGCCTCAAAATGACTGCTCTTGCGACGCACCGTCCACCCTGCATGCAGAGGCGGGAACAGACTCTGCTCATAGACCTCGTTCAACACATCAGGAGTCCCAGCGCTCAGGTCGTTGTTCAGCAGTACGGTACACGGATTGAAATCGCCAACACCCACACGCCGTCCATTATTGATACGCTTCACAGGCTCCAGCAGGATTGTCTTGCCATCTGGCAGGATCATTGGAGTTGGGGCAGTGATCTGCTCTGACAGTGTCCCAAAACGGACATCAAGACCTGTCAGCTGAAGAATCTCACGCAGGCGGACAATCGACTGGAGATAAGGCAGGTTACGGGTATGGCTTTCAGGAATCAGCAACAGGTTCTTTGCTGCAGGACAGTATTTCTCAATCGCAGACATCGCCGCCTGAACAGCCAGAGGCAGCATATCGGGTGACAGATTGTTGAAGCCTCCCGGGAACAGGTTCGTATCGACGGGCGCCAGTTTGAAGCCTGCATTCCGCAGATCCACTGAGCAATAGAAAGGTGGTGTATGATCCTGCCATTCCATCCGGAACCATCGTTCCACAGTAGATGAAGAGCCAATCAGCGCCTTCTCCAGCTCAAGCATCGGCTTATCCATCTCAGTCGTCACATTCGGTATCATTTTATGCCTCACACCCTTTCAATCCCGTTGCCATTGCAATTCCATGATTTTATCAAAAGTCAGCAGGACACATCTCTCCTGCAACAGCAATCCAGCCTTGCAGAACTGCTGATAAAATAACCTTTAAAGGCAATCGATTCCATGCCATGCAACCATCAAAGGACAAGACATGAACAAAAGCATTCTGGACAACCTTCAGGCAACCATCGGTCCCCTGATTGAAAATTCACCTTTGAAAGATATGGAACAGAACTTCCGTGCCATGCTGACCCAGGCAGTCGCAAAGCTGGATGTTGTCACCACCGAAGACTTTGAAGTCCAGAAACTGACCCTCACCCAGCTGCGAGCTTCTGTCGCGGCACTGGAAAAACGGGTTGCAGAACTTGAAGCAAAACTGGCATCCCAGCAGGATTCTGAAAAATGACTCTTGCCATTCTGAAAAGCCGGGCACTGGCAGGCATGGATGCCCCTGAAGTCACCGTTGAGGTACATATCGCAAACGGACTGCCCGCCTTCACTATCGTTGGGCTTCCTGACACCGAGGTCAAAGAAGCCAAGGACAGGGTTCGGGCGGCTATTCAGAATGCCAATTTTGAAATGCCAGCCAGACGCATCACCGTCAATCTGGCACCAGCAGACCTCCCCAAGGAATCAGGCCGCTTTGACCTGCCTATCGCGCTTGGCATCCTCGCCGCATCTGGCCAGATACAGGCAGACCGTCTCGACCAGTTTGAATTTGCAGGCGAACTCTCACTGTCAGGCGAACTCAGACCCATCAAGGGAGCGCTGGCAATGGCATGGGCAATCCGCCAGTCAGATCAGAAACCACGAGCTTTTGTCCTGCCTGCCGCCAATGCTGATGAAGCCGCCTTTGTCAAAGGGCTCATCATCCTGCCAGCCCTGACACTGCTTGATATCTGCGCCCATCTGAATACCGCATCATCGACACCGATGCTTCAGCCATATCAGCCTGAGGCAGCCCAACAGGCACCCCATTATCCAGACTTCAGCGAGGTCAAAGGTCAGCTGAAAGCCAAGCGGGCACTTGAAATCGCAGCAGCAGGCAGACACAGCGTTCTGATGAGCGGTCCTCCAGGCACTGGTAAAACCATGCTGGCATCCCGCTTCCCCGGCATCCTGCCACCGATGACAGAACAGGAAGCTATTGAGTCTGCAGCCGTCCAGTCGCTGAACGGGGGCTTCACCCCCAAACGCTGGAAAGTCCGCCCATTCCGTTCACCGCATCACACCGCATCAGGTGTTGCCTTGATTGGTGGAGGGGGCAATCCACGCCCTGGCGAGATTTCACTGGCACATCATGGCGTCCTGTTTCTGGATGAGCTCCCTGAATTCGACCGGCATGTCCTTGAAGTCCTGCGTGAACCCCTGGAATCCGGACACATCGTCATCTCGCGCGCTGCCCGTCAGGCAGAATTTCCTGCCCAGTTCCAGCTCATAGCCGCCATGAACCCCTGTCCATGCGGTTGGCAGGGGCATCCATCAGGCAAATGCCACTGCACACCTGATAATATCGCCCGATACCAGCGGAAACTGTCAGGACCATTACTGGACCGCATCGACATCCAGATCCAGATCGGTTCACTCACCCAAGAAGAGCTGGCACAGCAATCTGATGGCGAACCATCGAAAGATATTGCCGAACGGGTCGAAAAAGCTTACCGTATCCAGATAGAACGACAGAGCAAGCCCAATAACCTGCTCACTGCGGGCGAGATTGACCAGCTCTGCAAACCAGACAAGACAGGCGAAACCCTGCTCAAGACAGCAATGACCCGTTTCATGTGGTCTGCGAGGGCGTACCACCGGGTACTCAGGATAGCCCGGACCATTGCCGATCTTGAGGCATCCGCCCAGATTACACCGCAGCATATTGCAGAAGCCATCCAGTATCGGAGAGCTCTGAAAGAATATTAAAAGGAGAACAAAATGGCACTCATCGTATTCAAATGCCGTGCGGCAGCCGACATCATGATGATTGAAAAAGACGCAAAACCAATCCTTGACCTGCTCGGCAAGGATCTGAAAAAAGGCGTCATCACCGCAGCTGAGGCACCAGCTGCAGCAAAGAAAATCGAAGACCAGATTGAAAAACTCAAACAGTTGGAACAGATGACCACTCTCGAACGGGTGAAACTGGAACAGAAGGCAGCGAAGAAACCTGTCAATGGCAATGAGGAAAGAGAAAAAGAAGATGGTCCACGCATCGGCTTCGCAACCCGGAGTTATCCTTTCCTGCAGATGCTGAAAGCCGCCATCCGCGAAGAAAAGAACATCATGTGGGGCATCTGACCCACATATTCCGCACGGGATGATGCAAAAACGGTCAACGATAAACATCATCCCTGCCGATTCACTGTTTCCTGAAGATTTTTTTCAGTAAAATGGAACAGTTTTTCAATTTAACGGTCTGACCAACACGTCTGACAGAGAATACCCATGAAATTCAACCTCAAGAAATACAGATCAGCGCTCTTATGCCTCTGCCTTGCTCCTGTCGCAATCTCCATGACAGGCTGCGCAAGACCAAACGATGACGATATGACTGAAATGCTCAGCAAGGCATACCAGTGTAAATGGGTCAAAGTCAACGGATACAAGAAGACCGACTCACTGCCAGGCATCTGGAGCTACATCGCCCAGTACGAATTCGAAATCCGTTTCAACGATGAACAGACTGGCGCCTACCAGTTCTTCAAAGGCCTGCACAGAACCGCACCAGGTCAAACCGATTGGCAGAAAGTCCTCGCAACACCGAAAGCACGTGACTACCTGCGTGAAGACTGTTCTCCTCCTGCACAGCGAATCCTTGAACAGGTCGCAGTCAAGGGCTATGAACAGCTGAAAGACCCTAAGGCAACCAAAGTCAAACTGCCTGTCGCAATCAGCCTCGTCGGCTGGGCAGAAACCTCCTCTGGCCGTGGTGGCTGGGGCATGGATATGCGTCGTGACAAATTCGACCCAACCAAGAATGACAAAGGCTTCATCTGGTCTGAACCTGTCGAAAAAGCCATGCTGCTTAAATAAGCATCAGGCATCCACATGCAAAAAGCCGTCCAATGGGCGGCTTTTCTGTTTTCATATCCTGCCTAAAACATCATGGCTTCCCAGGAAACGCATCCACATACTGGATCTTCACATCAGGGAACGAATCCACAAACTTGACCTTGATGTCCGGGAAAGAATCGACAAACTGCCATTTCCCACAGCTGTCAGGAAAACTGCTGACCTTCTTCACTTTCAGGTCAGGGAAAGACCTGACAACCTGAACCTTGATGTCAGGAAAAGAATCAACAACCTTCACCTTGCCATAAAGCCGTTTGCCATTGAACCGGCACTGACTATCCACATTGCCAGCAACTGATGTAGATACACAGCCCAAAGCCAGCGAGGCAACAGCCAGACCTGCCAGGATTTTCTTCATGAATGTCTCCTATGGTTTACCAATCGACGCATTCAGTGTAGCACGCATTCCATCATCATAACCTGCCACTGCGGTCTATCTGCAGCATCGTTTCAGACGGTTCAATATCATGCCCAAGCACCATCACCTTGAACAGCTCCCCCATCTCCGCAGGCGAAAGCAGTTTCATCGCCTCCTGCATCAGCTTTGCCCGCTCAGCATCTGGCCGGCAGGCATCTGACAGAAAGTCCATCATCCCTGATGCCATCAGGAAATTCGCCTGACTGCTGTAACACAGCACATCCAATCCAGAGACAGAAGCCGCTTCTGCCACGGCACTGAAATTCACATGGGAGGTCACATCCTGCAATCCTGGCAGATAAAACGGATCGTCATGCGCCATATGGCGGTAGTGGCACATCAACGTCCCTTCCGAACGGTCAGCCAGATAATATTCATGGGCAGGGAACCCATAATCCACCAACACAGCCGCACAACGCCCCTGCCCCATCATGCCTGCCAGACTGCGGATAAAACCTGTCATATGCGGATGCATCTCAGTCATATACCCGTCAGGCAAAGCTGACACATCAAAATCCGTTGGCAGCGACTCCTTTATCTCGGACAGGAGCATTTCAGAAGCAGTACAATCCACAAAGCAGAAGCTGTCACCCTCGCAGGCGACACACCGCTCCATCCATTGCCCATTCCGCCAGCAGACCAGCTTTACCGGCATCGCATCAAGGACCTCATTGGCAACCACCACACCCGAGACAGATTCCGGCAGAGCAGACAGCCACTGCACCCGACTGTCATGCCCAAGCAGTGATGCCTGCCGCTCTCTCAACTCGCCAGACAGGTCCAGAATGCTGTACCGAGCCAATGGAACATCCATTGCATCCAACTCAGCCAAGATGGTCTGTGCCAACCGTCCTGTCCCTGCTCCGAACTCCAGGATCTGCCCCTCTGTCTGTTCAAGCAATGGCACAATCGCCCTAGCAAGCGTCCGCCCAAACAGATTGCCCAACTCTGGCGCAGTTACAAAATCACCCTCTGCTCCCAGCTTATGCGAGCCACCACTGTAATAGCCGAGTGCGGGCTCATACAGCACCCACTGCATATAATCGGCAAATGACACCCTGCCGCCCACACCAGCAATGCGGTCAGCAATCAACGCCCGAAGTCGGTCAGAAACCAACTGGGCATCATCATCCGGCACAGGAAAATCCATCATTGTCATTCTCAGCAGATTCAGCAGAAGCCATCAATAAACAGCCTTATAATACCGCAGATATCTTCACCAACAGGCACACAGTATGGCACAGCAGGAACTCACCTCCATCCGCATCGATAAATGGCTCTGGGCGGCACGCTTCTTCAAGACCCGTTCACTGGCACAGGATGCTATTGATCTGGGCAGAGTCCGCATTGATGGGCAGAAGGTAAAACCCGCACGTGAAGTCAAGCCTGGCGATATGCTGCAGATTGAACAGGGCGATGACAGATACGAAGTTGAGGTACTCGGTATCTCCAGTGTGCGGGGTTCCGCGCCAGTAGCTCAACAGCTCTATGCTGAAACAGAGGCATCAAAAGAAAAACGCGAGCACGCCGCTGAAATGCGCAGACTGGCATATGAGCCAGCCCTGACCATCGAAAAGGGCCGTCCAACCAAACGGGATGCCCGCAAGATCCGCAAAGTCAAAGCCAGCTGGTGACACCTGCACACCTATTCCTGTCTGCTTCGGAGTAAAATGCCGTTTCTCTGACGCCACACCACGATAAGCCTGTGGTAAAACAGACAATCTCCCTGTATTTCAGGAAGAATAGACCAGACAAACCTGACGTATACTCCTGTCAGGACAACAGATCCCCAAGGCAAACGCATCAACAAGGCTTTTATGTACGCACTGCTTCACCCGAAACTCAGGAACTGCCGACGCTTCTTCCTGAGAAATTTTGAAGTACCGATCCAGATTGGTATTTACGATTTTGAAAAAAAGGGGGCTCAAAAGGTCCTGATCAATGTCGACCTGTTTAGTCCCCTGTCACGCTCCACACCGGTCAATGACAACATCGATGAAGTCATCGACTATGATTTCATCCGTGAGACCCTTGCCTCGCGCACATCAGAAGGACACATCAACCTTCAGGAAACCCTGATTGATGATGTCGCCAAAATGCTGCTGGCTCATCCTGATGTCGTTGCGGTCAGGATCTCGTCAGAAAAACCTGCCGCTTACGAAGATTGCGACAGCATTGGCGTTGAGACATTCCGCTTCAAAGACGAAGACTGAAAATAAGCGAAGATATGACCACTTATCGGCAATTCCATAAGGCAGACTATGAGAGCAACAAACTCTCCAAGCGCTTGCTGCGTCTTGCCGGCAAAGCGGTCAAGGATTACAACATGATAGAGGAAGGCGACCGGATCATGGTCTGCATGTCTGGCGGCAAAGACAGCTACGCCCTCCTCGACATTCTCATGATCCTGCAGAAACGGGCGCCCATTCATTTTAACCTGATTGCCGTCAACCTCGACATGAATCTGCCAGGTTATCCGAAAGACCTGATGCCCACCTACCTCAAGGAAAAAGGCATTCCGTTCCACATCGAGACACAGGATGCCTTCAGCATCATCGAGCGTCTGATTCCTGAAAACAAGGCCATCTGCTCACTCTGCTCCCGCCTGCGCCGCGGCATCCTCTACAACCTTGCCGATGACCTTGGTGCCACCAAGATTGCACTCGGCCATCATCGGGATGACATCCTTGAGACCTTCTTCCTGAACCTGTTCTACAGCGCGAAGATCAAGGGCATGCCACCTAAACTCAAGACCGATGATGGACGCCATGTCGTCATCCGCCCGATGGCATACATCAAGGAAAGCGACCTCGAAAAACTCTCAGACATCAAGCAGTATCCACTCACACCGAAAGGACTCTGTGGCGCTCAGGAAAATCCGCAGCGTGGTCAGATCAAGCAGATGATCAAAGATTGGGAGAAACAGTATAGAGGCAGGGTCGAGACCATCTTCTCAGCCCTCTCTACCCTGGTGCCATCACACATGATGGACAGAAACCAATACGACTTCATCAATCTGCATCAGGACAAGAAAACGGCAGACCTGCCATCCACCGATGACAATGATGTCTATCCCGTCACTTTCCTGAAGTCTCGCGAACCTTCTTCAGAAGCGCAGTAGTTGACCGGTCAAACTCGAAATCAATCGCTTTCACCTGACCGCCATAAGCCAGCACCGCCTTGCCCTCAGGAATCGCATACATATCGTAATCACCACCTTTGGCATAGATATCAGGCTGACACAGTTTCACAACAGCCTCTGCCGTATCCTCTTCAAAAGGCACAACAGCACTGACCGATTCCAGTGCTGCCAGCACTGCCATGCGGTCCTCGCAGGTGTTGATCGGGCGGTCATCGCCTTTGCCCAACCGTTTGACTGAGGCATCGGTATTCACAGCAACCACCAGCGAGGCACCCAACGCACGCGCCTGATCAAGATAAGTGACATGCCCACGATGCAGGATATCGAACACCCCGTTTGTGAGCACGACCGGCTTGGGCAGGGAGGCAACCTTTGCCAGAATAGTCGAACGGTCACAGATTTTTGCCTCAAAAGATGCCATAGCTCTCCCCCCAATGCAGGTAAACGTAACAATCAGTAAATGGTCATTGACTTAACCGTACTGAAACCATATCGTGGTTTATATCATATGACAGGAGGAATCCGAAATGAAAACCACCAAAATCCTCTGCGCATCTCTGGCACTCGGCACCATCCTTGCCAGCGGACCAGCATCTGCCGCTCCTGCTTACAATGCCGCTATTCCACCTTCCGCAACCTTGAAGTACAAGGTGACAGCGACCTACAACGGCATGAGCCTGTCTGGCACCTCTGTCATAAACTGGAAAACCAACCTGAGAACCTACAGCCTGCAGGACAACTGCACCGTCAACTTTTTTGGCAATGTCCTGAACTCATCAAGCTCAGGCACCGTGGACAACCGAGGGCTGGCACCATCAAACTATGCTGAAACCAAGATGCACAAGAAATTCTCAGCTTCCATCAATCAGGCAAAAAGACAGTACATGCCATCCGATGGCGATGACTACGTAACCTTCAACAGCCGGGCACAGGATCACAGCAGTGTTGTCTGGCATCTGTCTTCCATCGCCAACGCAAACAAGGCAACCTTTGCATCAGGAAGCTATTACACCATCCCTGTCATCGGTCATCGCCATGTCAAGGACTGGACATTCCGTGCTGTCGGGCAGGAAACCCTGTCCACCCCAGCCGGTAAGTTTGAGACCGTGGTCGTTTCTGGCAGCAATGGCAAGAACCAGACCATGAAAATCTGGTTTGCCAAAGACAACTATTACTATCCCGTCCAGCTGTATCTGGGCAGCGGCAGTTTCTCGACCAAGCAGACCATCAGCAGCATCCGCTAAAGCGAGCGGTTGAACCGCTTTCACAGACTCTTGGGCGTTTCCAAACAAAACAACTTAAAGCGATTCTAAAAAGAAACGCCCAAGAACAACTCCCACCTTACAATACCTCTATAAAAAGTTCTTTTCAGGATTGAAAAACATTTTCGAATAACAGAAATAAAGCGTATTAATACGTTTATATACCCACAAGTATAGTTTGCGTATTTATAAAATACCCAAACTTTCAATCAAGAAACACCTCCATTCCCCGCGACAAACCCCCAATATCCGTTAGTAGATATATAAATCTCTTTGCAACAAAACAACACTTCATTGTTTCTATATAGATACCCGATGGCTTCTGCTACAGAATGCACCTATATGTAAACATAAACTTTCAATAATCAGTATCCATAGCTGAACTTTTGAGATCAGCTATGTTTTGAAATCGGGAATAAAAATGAACAGAATTTTTAAAGTTGTATTCAACAAGGCGCTGGGTGTGTTCACTGCCACCAGTGAACTAGCAAAAGCCAATGGCAAGAAAAAAGTGTGAAAGCAGTTGCTGCGGCTGCTGTGAAGGGTCTGTCAATGATGGCAATCAGTGGTGAGGCGTTGGCGGCAACTTCTCTTGGAACAGTTTTCATCGATAGTAATGGACACCTATGGAAAGTTGATACCAGTAACTATAAACAAGGCATGGAAAACAAGCCTGTCTTTGATCCTTCCCAAAGTCCGGGCTGGTCTGATGTTGGTCTTGTGCAAGGTACTGTACAGGATTATGTTGTTATCGCACAGGATGGTACAGATGCCAATGTTGTAAAAGATTACTCTCTGTATAAGAAATCAGATGTCACCGATGGAAAACCCAATGATGGGGCTACGCCTGTAGGTACTTGGCGGGATACAGATAAAGATACCCATGCAACCGTTGAGGTTGCAAAAACTGCAGGAACCAAACCTGGTGTTATCAACGAATATCAGGTCAAGGTTGATGGTACCGGAGTTACTGAAAAAATTGTCGACACCAATGACACTCTTAAGCCAAATAAGGATGATTACAAAGCTCTTTTTATCACTGATAATGGGGACTTGACTGTAACAGTAAAGGATACTGCTGGCAATATTGTTACAGAAACTGTTAATGTTTCTTCCGCCACAAAATCCACAAGCAAAATGGAAGTTACCGATAATAAAATCACTTTCAAACAGCAACAAGGAACCAAAGACCCTTCAGGTTACGGCGATATTAAAGCTGGCAACAATATCCAGATTAAAAAGACTGGCGACACTGAGGCTACTATCTCTTTGAAAGATGACATCAAAGTCAAATCTGTCAAGATTGGCTCTGGTCCAAAATCTGTTGTCTTCCAACAGGGCAATGTCAACATGGGTGGCAACCGAGTTCAAGGCGTTGCAGCAGGTACAGCAGATACCGATGCAGTCAACTTCGCCCAGTTGAAAGCAACCGAGGCTCAGTTCAACCAGCGCATGAACAGCATGGACAGACACATTGACCGTGTTGAAGACAATG
>CAZHQM010000001.1:28301-53804 GCA_964534155.1 uncultured Oxalobacter sp. | reverse complement strand
TGCATGCCCTGCTTCTACTCTTATCAAAGCACTTGAGCAGCTTGAAGCAGCATTGAATAACAAATCAAATAGTTAAAATCAATCGATACAAGAACGCCAGCAGTGAAATCTCTGCTGGCGTTTTCAATTCTGCATCAGACAGTATCAATATCGGGCGCGGGAGTTTCCTGCTCCTCAATCCAACATCCAATTTCTTTCAAACGCTCTTCAAGGAAAAGACCAAAACCATTACCAAACCTGATATGCCTGTTTTTTAGATTAGCAAACAACTGTGCCAGTGTTTTTGCCGTCAGCTTGAATGGCATGCGCCCTTTTTTGTATCGGCTAAAACAAATCGCCTTATATATCGGGCCATATACAGAAGCAGGAAGTGGGTGCTGGAAATGGTCATGTCTTTCTGCAATGGCCTGCCATTCAAAAACCCGCTCTGGCTCCATATGCAACATCAGAAAGTCCTCAAAATTCATTTCTGAAAAGAGGAAATCTGGAACATATGAAGGTTTCTTTGCGTAGTTATGAGCCTCACTGCTCATATAAATATCCAAATCCACCCAGATGATGATTTCCTCATCTTTCATGAACCGCCTGACATTCTTGTAATACCCAACTACAGCCTTGCAGGCACCATTGCCAACCACACGGGGGATAAAATTCAGTGGAATCCGATATTCACGGAAAAAACGGTTCAGTTCCTGAAGATAGATGTTCTCAGAAGCCCCCTCGCAGACCACAACAATAGTCTGGATCAGCGATGGGGCTTTTTTGAATTCCATGATATTACCTGCCTCAGATATAAGGGAAAGGGATTCCAGCAAACTGACCGTTCAGATATTGGCGGCGGAAACTTGCCACATTATTGATATCCTTGAAGTCAGAGATACGAACCAGTTCTGTGCCATCCTGAATGGTCTTACTGATAATACCGACCTCAGATATCCTCATCAATCCAACATCCAGGATATCTGTGTTATGGACCGTGAATATCAACTGGGCATTGTTTTCGTTGTAGCGTTTTTCCTTGAAAAGCCGAATCAACTGTATCAGAAGCAATGGATGCAATGAACGGTCAAGCTCATCGACAATCACTGTACCCCCTGTTTTCAGGGCTGCTAGGAATATCCCCAGCAATCCCGCAACAATCTGGGTACCACTCGACTCCTCAGTAGTGAAGTCAAATTCCACTTCATTACCATCGTTATCCTGATGGAAAGAATGAATGCTGTCTGCATTCAGAACGATGCTGTCCCCTTCTTTCTCAACGCTCGTAATCCTGTTGTAGAACTCTGGCGGTGCCTCCAGATAGTCTTTCGTATGTTTTGAATCATGCTCAAGCATCACTCTGGTCCTATCCATTGCCATGCGACTGATATGGATATCCAGACTTTCCAAAAGCGTTGTAATCTGCTCAAAGGCACTATGCAATGGCTCAGGTTCATCAGACTGTGCCATGACTGCCGCCAAGGCATTCACCCCTCGAGACAGATGAATACTGTTATCACTGAGGACAATAAACTGGTCACTGATATACCGGCATAGTTCAGTAATGCCCTGATTCAATCCCTGGTAGCGTTTGCCCATGATCGAAAGGAAAGTCATTGTCTGTTTCTGCTGAGGGTCGCAGCATTCAACCCGATAGATTTCAGACAATCTTTCCAACGGGTAGGCTACTGTTGAAAGTCCACCAAACTGCTTATCTGATGGAGCAATGGAAAAAATCTTTTGGGCATCGACATAAAAGATTTCCCTGATGATTGTTTCCCGGTCATATTCCAATTGGTAACGATACTCATGGCTGTCAAAGACAAATGTTGCGTCAAATGAAACAGGACGGGAGGTGCTCTGCAGTTTATTCGGGTAGAACTGACCTTGTATGCCGTTCAATATACAGGCTGCAAATGTCTTGAGTGCCATCAATACATTGGATTTACCAGAAGCATTTGAACCATAAATTGCCAATGTCGGAACAAGACGTGTTTTTTTCTGAGGCTCCAGAAAAAACAGGGATTCAGAATCCTGATAACCCGCCGGAGCTCTTTTTTCCGCAAAAGAAAGGTTCAGAGAAAGCTGCTGAATTGAACGAAAGTTCTCGACCTTGAATAATGACAGCATGAAGACTCCTTCAGTGGAAATGATGTGATTAGTATACCTTAACAGACCCTCTCGAACCGTGGAGAGGACTCACATGACCAATAACGACTGAACCTCAATATCAGTAAACTTAATCCTCGACTCTGGTAACTTCATCCTCACTCAATTCGAGGTATTCGGTTTCACCTGACAAGGAACAGCACATTGTAATCTCGAGTGTAGGCAATCCACCGTAAGCCTTCATCCGGCATGCTGCCATGTCTATATATGACTGCACAGTGTCATCAGTCACATTGCCCGCAAGGTTTTCCCTGACGAATTCTTCAATCGCCTTCTTCCCAGCCTCGTTGATTACTGCTTTCATGTATCTGCTCCTGAATGGTTATGAATCCGACTTTCTGGCATTATCACATAATTCCTCTGAAAGTATGTGATTCTGAAATATGCCATCCAGCTATTTCTGATTGCTTAATTTTTAGGCAATCCATTTATTTCAATTTGTAACAATTTTTTGTAAATCACCTTTCAGTTTTCCACAACTTCTGAGGATAACTTCATTTTTGACGGAAACAGGTAGAGTCGATAAGATTTCGCTGGTCCACTGTTCCGCCCGTCCCCAACCGCATGACACTTTAAGATGCAATCTTATTTCAGCCATTACAGGTATCTCATCAGACTGGGTTTTCCGATTGTCATCGGACAATTGGGTATGATTGTTCTTGGTTTTGCTGACACCATCATGATTGGGCATTACAGCAAAGATGCTTTAGGGGCTGCGGGGTTCGTCAACAATCTATTCAATCTTGTCATTATTGGAGCAACCGGTTTCGCCTATGGGCTGACTCCCCAAATCAGCTCATTCTTTGGTCAAAAGAATTACCGTGGCATTGGGCGTATTCTTAAGAATGCAATTGCTGTCAATTTTTCCGTTGGCATGTTCCTGACAGTAATCATGTTTGGCGTATATCTCAATATTGATTACTTGGATCAACCTCACGAATTGATTCCGTTGATCAAACCCTATTTCCTGATTCTGTTGGTTTCTATTGTTCCCATCCTGCTATTCAATGCCTTCAGACAATTCTGCGAAGGTATTACAGATACAACCACTCCAATGCTGATTCTATCAGCTGGTAACTTAATGAATATTATAGGAAATTGGTTATTGATTTATGGGAATGCAGGTTTCCCAGAACTTGGCCTGTATGGAGCAGGAATCGCCACCCTATTTTCTCGGATTTTCATGCTCGCCAGCATCATCTGTGTTGTCTGTTTCAGGAGAAAATTCCGTCAGTATCTCATCTGGCTTTCTGTCAGCCATATAAACCGCGCAGACTTCATCCAGTTGAATAAACTTGGCTGGCCTCTAGCCTTACAGATGGGCATGGAAACTTCCGCTTTCTGCCTTTCTGTTGTGATGGTCGGGTGGATTGGTACCAATGCCCTAGCCGCCCATCAGATTGTGCTGACAGTCAGCACCACATTTTTCATGGTTTACTATGGAATGGGGGCAGCCACCTCCATTCGAATCAGTTATTTTCTTGGTAATGGCGACATCCAGAACCTGAAAAGAACATCTTTCGCTGGATTTCATTTAATCCTGGCTACAGCATTGATTTTAAATGTTATATTTTGGCAATTCAGGACGGATATTGGTGTTATGTTTACAGATGACCCCGCAGTCTTTTCCCTTGTCTGTGAAGTGTTTCTACCGTTGGTGATTTATCAATTTGGGGATTGCCTGCAGATTACTTTTGCCAATGCATTGAGAGGCATTATGGATGTAAGAATCCTGATGCCATTTTCTTTCATTGCTTATTTCATCATTTCCCTGCCACTCAGCTATCTCTTTGGCATCCACCTTGGATTTGGTCTTTTAGGTATCTGGATGGCATTTCCATTTGGGTTGACAAGTGCAGGACTGATGTTTCTCGTCAGATTCCTGTTCAAAACAAAAGAATCGCCAGCTTTCAACGGATAAAACCCTGCTTACCTCAAACAGACTGGCTCTTCTGCTTCATGAACTGACAGGCAACGTCCTGCTCACGGGTTCTTGCAAAGGGTGGCAGACTCCGCCAGATTTTTCCCCCATACGGCTTATCAACCAACCGGGTATCGCAGATCATCAAAACACCGATATCTTTCTCATCACGAATCAGTCTCCCCGCTCCCTGCTTGAGGCTCATGATTGTTTCTGGAATCTGGTAGTCCATAAATCCATTTCCACCATTCTGTTCAAGCACTTTCAACCTTGCTGACAGAACAGGATCATCTGGTGGCGCAAACGGAAGCTTGTCGACAATGACCAATGAAAGTGCCCTGCCTTTAACATCAACACCTTCCCAAAAACTCTGACTGCCGACAAGAATGCCGTTTTCTGCATTCCTGAACCTTTCAAGCAGATCATGACGGCCTGCCGTTCCTTGGATAAACAAAGGACGTTCAATTCCACGTTCTTCCTGTATTTCCTGAATTCTTGCTGAAATCCTGTCAACAGCCCTTATTGTCGTACAGAGAATAAAAACACCACCATGACAGCTTTCAATCAACGGCATGGCAGCATCAACGACCGCATCGCTATATCCCGGGGAGTTTGGATATGGCATTCTTTTAGGTACGTAGAGCATTGCATTGTCATTGAATGGAAATGGGCTTGGCCATGTCATGGATTGAGCATGATCCAATCCCATCCGGGATGTGAAATAGGTGAAATCCTGTCTCACAGCCAAAGTTGCTGAGGTAAATATCCATGCACACTGAGATGTTTCCATCTGCTTGCCGAAGACTTCTGCAATAGACAATGGTGTCAGATGAAGCTGAAATGCCTGACCAAATGTCTCAACCCATACCACGTCTTCTGTTCTTGCCTCACCATTCGCCAACGCCAGCCAACGAGATGAAAATTCACAGATTTCAGTAATGCGTTCAAAACATTTCTGAAGCAATTCTGAACGCTCAGCCTGATTCTCCAGAACTGTCTGCAGATCATCCAATGCTTTCTGGAGTTTTTCCAACGCCAGGATGAAACCCTGACTGTTACGAATCTGATCCAATGCCATTCTCGATGCATTCTCAGGCAATGCCAGACGTGTATCCTTGACAGCTTTATCCACAGCAGCAACCAAGGTTACCCAATCTGCCCCATCCCGGGCATGCGACAGCCCTTCAACCTGCGTATCCCGACATAATTCATGAAGCTGGCGGGTAGACAGGAACTGCCCAAAGAAAACTGTTGCCACATCAGGAAGCTGGTGTGCCTCATCAAAAATCACCGTGTTGGCAGTTGGCAGCAGTTCAGCGACACCTGAATCCTTCAAGGCAAAATCAGCAAAGAACAAGTGATGATTGACGACAACAACATCTGCTTTCATCGCCTCCTGCCGTGCTTTTGTCACAAAACACTCTTGGAAAAATGGACATTCGCTTCCCAGACAGTTATCACGGGTTGATGTGACATAATCCCATACCGATGCATTCTCAGGTACATTGGACAGATCTGAACGGTCTCCCGTATCAGTTACTTTATTGAATTTTGTAATCCTGTTCAGATAAATCACATCACGTCTGGTTTTCAATAAACCTTCTGCCTGTGTTTTCTCCAGTCGGTAACGGCAAAGATAATTGCTCCGTCCTTTTAAAAGTGCCACTGTAACCGGTGCTTCAAGAACCTTCCGTACTGTATTGATATCCTTGAAGAAAAGTTGATCCTGAAGGTTCTTGGTTCCTGTTGAGATAATGACTTTCCCCCCCCACAGCAGTGCAGGAATAAGATAGGCATAGGTTTTTCCCGTTCCCGTTCCTGCCTCTGCCAGAAATGTCTCTGCATTGGTTATGGCCTTGGCAACAGCTTTTGCCATCTCAACCTGCATAGGGCGCATCGCATACCCACTCACTGACTTGGCGAATGGTCCATCATTACCCATCAGCTTCTCGATATTCTCTTCATACCGGAGAAAATCATCTGCATATACGAGATGTGCGTCACGTTTGTTCCTTGTCTCTATCATTTGTTCCAGCTGTTATCGAGGATTTTCCTTAAGGTCACAACAACAGCAATCCGTTCTGCCAATAGCCTGATTGCATTCCGATGTTGATCTCTGCTGCGGAGGTGTCATGGTGCAATTCGCATTATGTCCCTTGGAAATAAGATACCCGTTACCCCAATGGTACATAGCCTCCAATACAGGATGAATACTCCAGCCTAGATCTGTCAGTGAATATTCCACCTTTGGAGGAACAATAGGATAGACTTTCCTGTTAATCAAGCCTGCATTTTCCAGCTCTCTCAGCTGCTGTGTGAGCATTTTGGGGGTTGCCAATGCAACTTCTTTCTGCAGCTGTGAAAAACGCAGTTTTCCAGCTGCCAACTTCCATAAAATCAATGGCTTATATTTTCCGCCGATCAAACCAATGGTGGTTTCAACCGGACAGAAAGTCTTTGCGTCTGAGCCATTCTCACCATGAGTTCCATCAGACATTTTTACCTCCAGCAGGATACATACTATCTTTTTAGTAACTATATATCAAAAATGTACATTCTTGCCAAAATAATATTGTTCTATAGAATCAATCAATAAGATTATCTTTCAGGAAATATCATGACCTTTACCAAAGAACAGTTTGACATTACAGGCATGTCCTGTGCCGCCTGTTCCGGACGGATTGACAAGGCAGTTTCCTGTCTAGATGGTGTTAATGAAGTCAGTGTCAATCTGCTGAAAAACAGTATGACAGTCTCTTTTGACACTGAAATCATCCAGATTCCGCAGATTATCGATTCGGTCTCAAAAGCGGGGTATGGTGCATCATTGAGAAAAACCATCAAGCAAGCGCCTTCAAGCACTACCACTCAACCAGAAACAGATCTAGAAATCCAGCAGATATCCAGACGCCTTGTTTTCTCTGTGATTTTCACATTGGTACTCATGTATATAGGCATGGGAAACATGATGGGACTACCCCTTCCGTCATTCCTCTCCGGTGCTGAAAACAGCATGGTCTATGCTTTCACACAGTTCCTGCTGACAGTGCCAGTCATCTGCATCAATCATCAATATTTTTCAAAAGGCTTCAAGACATTGATAAGCCTTGCCCCCAATATGGATGCCTTGATTGCACTTGGATCAGGAGCGGCATTTTTCTCTGGTATCTGTTCTATTTATGGCATTGCCCATGAAATGGGACATGGTGACTTGCAATCCGCATTGGAGACCGGAGCTAACATGTATCTGGAATCAGCCGCCATGATCCTGACGCTGATCACTTTAGGGCGTCTACTTGAAGCAAGGTCGAAAAAGAAAACTTCCGATGCCATTTCAAAATTGATGGATCTTGCCCCAAAGACTGCCAATCGACTTGCGGATGATACCGAAACAACCATTCCTGTTGAGCAGGTGCAAGTAGGCGACATTTTGATTGTCCGATCAGGAGAACGGACTCCCGTTGATGGGGTTATTGTAGACGGCTGGGGCTATCTCGATGAATCTGCATTGACAGGTGAAAGTATTCCTGTGGAAAAACAGATTGGTGACCAGATATCAGGAGCCTGTATCAATCAATCCGGGCATTTTCTGATGAGGGCAACACGGATCGGTGAGAATACGACTCTTGCCCAGATTATCCGCCTTGTTGACGAAGCGACCTCATCAAAAGCCCCTATTTCGCGGCTGGCCGATAAAGTCAGCAATATCTTTGTCCCAACAGTTATTCTGATTGCCTTGGCAGCCATGTTTATCTGGTTATTATCGGGATATCCAGTGATCTTTGCCCTCTCAATTGCCATTTCTGTACTGGTGATTTCATGCCCATGCTCATTAGGACTCGCAACACCAACAGCCATTATGGTTGGTACAGGACGTGGAGCCACCCATGGCATTCTTTTCAAATCTGCCAGTGCCATAGAGCAGTTAGGCTCTGTTGATACAGTTGTATTGGATAAAACTGGAACCATGACCGAAGGCAAACCGATATTGACAGATATCGTCCTTCTTGCCGACTGTCATGAAGACAATCTGCTCGGATTTGCCGCATCATTGGAAAATCTCTCGGAACATCCCCTTGGCAGATGTATTGTTGAAACCGCAAAGGAGCGGAAACTGCCATTCCAAACCGTTACCGATTTCAGGCAGCTACCGGGGGAAGGTATCTTCGGTTATATTGGCTCTCAATTGATTGGAATAGGCAATCACCGCATGCTGGAACATTACGCTATCGCAACTCACGCCGAGGTAAACACTCTGGCAGAACAGTTAGCTGATGCCGGAAAAACTGTCCTGTACTTTATTCTTGACAGGAAATTGGCTGGTTTGCTTGCTGTTGCCGATTCAATCAAGGCATCCACTCCCGGTACCATCAGAGAGCTTAAACGGATGGGCTTGAATGTCATCATGTTGACGGGTGACAATACAAAAACCGCCCAAGCCATTCAACGGTTGTCAGGCGTTCAATCAGTACGGGCAGAAGTATTGCCTCAAGATAAAGAAGCAGAACTCCGAAAACTGAAAGAGCAAGGCCATCATACTGTCATGGTCGGTGATGGCATCAACGATGCCCCTGCTCTTGCACGCGCAGATGTTGGTATTGCTGTTGGAGCGGGCACAGACATTGCCATTGAATCTGCAGATGTTGTGCTCATGAAAAATGACCTTTCAGATCTTGTTGCAGCCATCCAGCTCAGCAAAGCTGTCATGAGGACAATCAAACAGAATCTATTCTGGGCTTTTTTCTACAATATTATCGGCATTCCAATAGCAGCAGGTGTGCTTTATCTCATCAATGGTATGACATTGAACCCTATGATTGCCGCTGCCGCAATGAGCTGCAGTTCTGTTTCTGTTGTTATGAACGCACTAAGACTCCGTCTCTTTAAGAGTGACAGGCCAAAGTCTCTAGAACAATTGATAACCACAGCAGATCATCCAAATACCCAAACACTTATGATTTCAACAATTGAAAGGAAAAATATCATGCAAAAAAACATCCAGATTGAAGGTATGAACTGCAACCATTGCCGAATGGCCGTGGAGAAAGCACTTTCAGCGATTCCTGGCGTTCAGAAAGTTGATGTCAGCCTGGAAAACAAAAATGCGATTGTTGAACTGGCAGACAATGTCACAGATAGTGCTCTGAACGCTGCTGTCACGAACATTGGCTTCGATGTAAAAGGCATTGAATAATCCACTATTGAAAAGGGGCTGAAATTGCCCCTTTTCATCTGAGCATATTTTCCATACAATCTTTCCCGTTTTCCTGTTTCTTGCGTTCAATCAGATATTACAGTTATCTGATTCTGATGTTGAATTATTTTTATATATCCGTTTAAAAACAATTTATTATTGAGCTTTTTTGATTTTTCTGTGAATTATCAAAGAAGGCACTCAAAGGAAACAAAAAATCCTTGGGCAAGATTTTGTCGAGCTTAACAGGGTCTATTTGTTGTTTTCATCCAAAACAGACCATGGACAATAACAATTTTTATTGCTCTTTATTTAACCAATCATCCATAAGACTCATGAAGAAATTATCTCTTGCTGTTCTCGTTGCAGGTGCTTTCTCCTGCGCAGCATCAGCTCAGACAAATGTCACCATTACCGGTCAGCTGGATAACGGCTATGTCAAGGAAACCGGTAAAGACGCACGTATGTGGCGCAACCACGATAACCTCATCCGCTTCAAAGGCAGCGAAGACCTGGGCAATGGCACAAAAGCTGTCTTCAATCTGGAAAACCGCCTGAACCCAAATGATGGTACACGTTGTTCTGGCAACAACGCTGTTGACACTCTGCATGGCACTCCTGGTGTTGACTGGCAGGGTGCTGCCAATGTCGGTCTGGTTGACAATGATATGGGTTCTGTCCTGCTCGGCCGTACCTCCAGCATCACTGTCAGCAACTATAGCCGCATTGATCCATTTGGTTACGATGGTATCGCAGCATCTGGCGGTGCATTTGATATCACCTATTCTGGTCAGATTTCCAACTCCATCCGCTATGACAGCCCAACTTGGAATGGCCTGACTTTCTCTGGCAGCTACTCCTTGGGCAATGACACACATAAGAAAGATACTGCTGATGGCAACATCAACTACCATTCTTATGGCAATGATGGTTTTGCTGCAGGTCTGGTTTATGAGAACGGCGGTTTACTGCTGCTGGCTGACTATGAACGCCTGCCTGATTCTGATAAATCCTGGAGCTGGGACGCAGGTGCAGCATATACATGGAATGACTGGACATTCTCTGCAGGGTACCATGCTGTAACCGTTAAAGATGCTGCTGTAGATGTTTTAGGTTACGGCAAAGATAGCATCAAACAGAAGAATGCAATGGCAGCCATCAGCTATCAGACTGGTCCTCATAAGATGATGTTCACGTACAACTGGCTCCGTGCAGAAAGCGATGGTGTCTATGATGGTCATGCGAACAAATATGCATTGGGCTATGTCTATTCCCTGTCCAAACGTACCAGCCTCTATGGTCATGTTGCCTACACCGACAACTCCAACGATATGATGGGCAAACTGTATAACGGTGCAGAACAGGATTCCACCACTGGTGTTCAGTTCGGTGTTACCCACAAGTTCTAATGCCTGAACATATTGGCGCATTTTGTGTCAGTAACGAAACAGACGGTGACATTTCGGTGTCACCGTTTTTCATTCTTAATCAACACACGGATATTAGAGATTACCCCTAATACTTATGCTATAATGGTAGGCTATGGGAATTTTCAATGATTCCTGTGGCATGGGTCTCCCATGCGTCTCTCTGTGCCACAAATACAACTGATAACATGTTATCCGGTTTTATTCCAGAGATACGAAATGGCTGACTTAACGCAACATTCGAAGGCTGAATACTTCCACTTTCTGGTCGATCTGACTGACCATGCCATTCAGGCGCACGACATTCCCGAGCTACTCCAGAACACTTCTGATATCTTAAATGACTTCTTTGGGTTGGATTTCGTCTGCCTTGAAATCCCCCTGCTTGCCTCCTGCAGCCTGAGTGCCCACTATGTCACTTACGACAACAATCACAACAGACATTACGAGTGCCGCACAACCCCACTCCATCACTCTTTGCTTGAAGAAGTGATTGAGAAGCATGAAAAGCTGGTTCTAGACCATTCAACACTGCTTTCCTATTCAAGAAGACTGCAGCATCAACAGCAGTTCCCTCTTGAAAAACTGTTAATCCTGTTGGATTTGCCATTGGTGGTAAACGGTGAGGTCATCGGTCTTCTTGCCGTTGGCAGTTTCAAGCAGAATTACTTTACGCCAGACGTTCAGGATGTTCTTGACAAGGTGGCAAACAGGATTGCCCTTGCTATGCAGTCCCTGCTCATGAAAGATGATCAGATTGCGGCTGTTTACCCAGATTCAGGCTCACATTCCAATATTACCTTGGACACACATATTCCTGAAAATAGCAGTGTCTATAATCTGATTGGTCAAAGCCAAGCAATCAAATCCATTCTGAATCAGGTCGAGATTGTTGCGAAAAGCAATGCGACAGTACTCCTTCTGGGGGAAACCGGTACAGGCAAGGGATATATCGCTCAAACAATCCATAATCTCAGCGACCGTAAGAGCCATGAAATGGTTCGGATGAACTGCACAGCAATTCCTGCCGAGCTCATGGAAAATGAACTTTTTGGTCATGAAAAAGGGGCTTTTACCGGAGCGCAGACCCGTTCCATCGGTCATTTCGAACGGGCAGATCATAGTACTCTGTTCCTGGATGAAATTGGTGATATGCCAATTGAACTGCAACCAAAACTCCTGAGCGTCCTGCAGGAACATCGGATCCGCAGATTAGGTGGATCAGAGGTCATTCCGTTGGATGTCAGGTTTATTGCCGCCACAAACAGCAACCTGATCCAGAAAATCCAGGAAAAATCTTTCAGAAGTGACTTATATTACCGCCTGAATGTTTTTCCAATCACTGTTCCTCCTCTGCGTAAACGCACTGCGGATATCCCCCTTCTCGTCAAGTATTTCGCAGTTCAGTTTGCTCAGAAGAATGGCAGACTGATTACGGAGATTCCAGCAGATTCCCTTGCTATGATGTCCCGTATGCCATGGTATGGGAACATACGAGAGTTGGAAAATATCGTGGAACGTGCCGTCATCATGACTGGCGAGGGGAATGTGCTGAATCTTACCCCTGATTTCCTGAGAAGCTATGCATCTCATGAACACCCTGTCCCTGTCATAAGACCTTCCTCTTCAATCCCTGTTCAACCTATTGAGAATCCCGAACCACATCAACCATTGCCAGAAACAGATCGGGAAACACTCATCAATACCCTTAAGATATGCCACGGTGTGATTGGTGGAAAAAATGGTACCGCAGCCAAGCTCGGTCTTAAGCGCACCACTCTTCTTGCCCGTCTAAAGAAACTGGGTATCAATGCTGACGATTACCGTCCCCAGAAAGATCAGTCTCTTGGCTAGGAGAATCCATGGCAGGATTCATCAAGAAATCATGGGAGAAATTTGTTGACTGGATGGATCTTCCACCGTCAAAACCCAAGCCTGGTGTTGCAGATGTTCACTGGGAATTTCTTGGCGATATCCTCGGCGAACTGTCCACCTTGACAGATACTGAAACCGAACATTTTGCCCAAACTGATTTTTCTTCTGAAAAAAGTCAGGAAAGTCTTGTCACGGAATGGATTATTCCGACTTTTGAACGTCTGACTGAAAACAGCAAGACCCGTATTCTCCATACCATCGATTACTATCTGTTATCGAATCACAAAAAACTGGCATGGGTCTTTCCTTCGTTTGGCATTCCTCTTGATATTTCTGCCAAGCAGTTTTTCCAGACCATCCGATCCATGCTTCCTGGTTTTCCCCAACCAAAGTCTTATATTGCCGCCAAATATCACGAGAACCGCAGGCAGACATTCTCAAACACTTTTTTTTCAGATTGGAAAAGTGAAGGATTTTACTCAGGCACTCATGATACAGACCAAACAGGAAAGGCATTCTCTCCCCTTCCCGAACGTCAGGGAATTTTCCTGCCAAGCAATCTGAACCGTCATCATCCAGACTTTGATTTAGCGCTTCTGAGGCGTTGGTGTTCGACCGGGATCACGCCCGATGGAATCAAAGGACTTCCAATGGATGCCGTCAGGTGGCGGGCAGGTCTGGATATAGAGGCGATGCACCATATGGGAGAAAGCAGATTTGCCAACCAGTATGGTGAACCGGTTGGCGTTCGGCGACTGACATTGCGATTCAAACGGGCTGTTGGAGAGGGCTATCCTGCCAATAATCCTGACCAATTAGTTGAAGCATTTCATGTGCGCTTTATCATTGACCGATTCGGGTACCTTGTCAGATGCTATCCAATTATCCGAATATAAGAAAATCAGAGACTACTATCAACTTTCAGAAATCCCTGCAATTTCAATAAATCTGATACCCATCGAATACTAAACTTTAATCTATACTTTAATCTTTAACTGTCTGATTCAAAATCCTTTTTGCATTTCGTTCTGCTATAATTTTCAATTGGTGTCTGTTCAAATCGGTAGATTCCCATGCTTAAAAATCCCAAACTGCGAAAACCTTTGATTATTGCAATAGCTGTTCTGGCTTTTATTATCGTTGCATGGGCAATTTACTGGGCAATAGCAAGAAACAAAGGACAACCCCCGCGTGGCGGTGCGGTGGCAGTCGGCGTTGCTTCGGTTACACAGAGTGATGCACCGCTTGAAATAACTGCCTTGGGCACAGTCAATTCAACATATACCGTGACAGTCCACAGTCGTGTAGACGGTCAACTGATGAAGCTTCATTTTGCTGAGGGGGAATTTGTCCGTGCAGGACAGTTATTGGCAGAACTGGATGACCGTCCATTCAAGGCACAGCTGCTTCAGGCAGAGGGGCAACTGATGCGTGATAAAGCACTGCTCGATAATGCACGACTTGACCTCCAGAGGTACAGACAGCTTCTTCAGCTTAATTCCATCTCAAAGCAACAGGTTGATACTCAGGCATCACTGGTCAGACAGTATGAAGGTTCTGTCAGAATGGATCAGGGTGCCGTAGATCAGGCAAGACTTCAGATTACTTATTGCCGAATCACCGCACCGGTTACTGGACGTGTGGGTCTCCGTCAGGTTGATCTTGGCAATATTGTCCATGCATCTGATGCAAATGGCATTGTGACAATTACTCAGGAACAGCCAATCAATGTTGTTTTCTCCATTCCTGAAGTCGATCTGGCTCAGGTCTTAGCCGCTTATTCTCAGAATAACCGTCTGGAAGTCGAAGCCAGAGACCGTGATGACAAGAACATCCTTTCGCATGGTGTCATCCTTGCAATGGACAACCAGCTTGACACCAACACAGGCACCATCACCATCAAGGCAAAGTTTGAGAACACGGACCGCAAGCTTTATCCGAACCAGTTTGTGAATGTGCATATGAATCTGGGTTCTGTTTCCAATGCTATGCTGGTGCCTACGGTTGCCGTACAACTGGGTAAACAAGGACATACCGTCTATCGTGTCAACGGTAATAACACAGTAAGTCTGGTCAAAGTCAAGATTGGAGCGACTTCTGGAGATAACACCATCATTGAATCCGGACTTGAATCTGGTGATGTGGTTGTCATCGATGGCGTAGATAAACTCAGGGATGGTTCACAGATCAAGATTGTGGACCGCCCACAGGAGCCATCAGGTTCATCTGATCAACCAGATGCCAAGACTGTAGGTAGTTCAAAGTCTTCTTCTTGAAATATAACAGGACAGTAGAATGAATCCTTCCCGCCCATTTATTCTCCGTCCAGTTGCCACTATCCTGCTGATGGTGGCTCTCTTCCTTTCTGGGATTGTATCGTGGCGTCTGTTACCTGTATCAGCCCTGCCTGAAGTCGACTACCCAACCATCCAGGTTGTTACTTATTACCCTGGGGCAAGTCCTGAAGTTGTCACATCAACCATTACCGCCCCTCTGGAAAGACAGCTTGGCCAGATGCCAGGCCTTGAGCAGATGTCCTCTTCCAGTTCAGAAGGCGTTTCTGTCATCAATCTGCAATTTTCGCTCTCACTGACTTTGGATGTTGCAGAACAGCAGGTTCAGGCGGCCATCAATGCCTCTAATAACCTACTCCCATCTGACCTGCCTAATCCACCGATCTATAACAAGGTAAACCCGGCAGATACACCAATCCTCACGATTGCGGTCACATCGCCGACGATGACAATTACGAAACTTGAGGATTTAGCAGATACACGAATTGCCCAGAAACTTTCACAGCTACCTGGTGTCGGGCTGGTTTCCATCAGTGGTGGTCAACGTCCTGCCGTTCGAGTCCATGCAAACTCAAAAGCATTGGCCGCACGCAACATCAATCTGGAACAGATCCGTGCAGCAATCGCAACCGCCAATGTCAATCAGGCAAAGGGGAGTTTCAATGGTGAGCTCCAGTCCTCAACCATTGATGGTAACGACCAGCTGAAATCTGCTGCGGAATATGAAGATGTCATAATTTCCTATCAGGGTGGTGCACCGATCCGTCTCAAGGATGTTGCCCAGATTTTTGATGGTGCAGAAAATGAAAACCTTGCCGCATGGTCTGGCAGAGAGCCTGCAGTCATCCTGACAGTCCAGCGTCAGCCAGGTGCAAATGTCATTGAGGTAGCTGACAAGATCAAGGAAATGCTGCCTCAGCTGAAAAACAGCCTTCCTGCGGCTGTCGATGTCAATATCCTTTCTGACCGTACTGTGACCATCCGTTCATCTGTCGGTGATGTTGAACATGAACTGGTGATGTCAATTGCACTGGTTGTGCTTGTTGTTTTCCTTTTCCTGCGGAATATGACAGCAACCATTATTCCAGCAGTTGCCGTACCACTTTCTCTCATAGGCACTTTCAGTGTCATGTATCTGACTGGTTTTTCCCTGAATAACCTGACGTTGATGGCATTGACCATTGCAACGGGGTTTGTGGTTGACGATGCTATTGTGATGATTGAGAACATCTCACGATTCATTGAGGAAGGTGATTCACCGATGGAAGCAGCCCTTAAAGGCTCGAAACAGATCGGTTTCACAATCATCTCCCTGACTGTGTCGCTGATTGCTGTCCTGATTCCACTGCTGTTCATGGGTGATGTCATTGGACGTCTTTTTCGGGAATTTGCTGTCACACTGGCCGTCTCGATTATCCTCTCAGCCCTGATTTCATTGACCCTGACACCGATGATGAGCGCCCGTCTGCTGAAACCCATCGATAAGGAAAAAGAGCATAAAGAGCACAAGTTTTTTAAGAAAA
This sequence comes from uncultured Oxalobacter sp., assembly GCA_964534155.1. Lineage (GTDB taxonomy): Bacteria > Pseudomonadota > Gammaproteobacteria > Burkholderiales > Burkholderiaceae_D > Oxalobacter. Next base: position 37,422 of record CAZHQM010000001.1, on the reverse strand, counting down.
TCAACGAGTTCTGGGACAAGGTTATTGAACATTATTCAACAGGTCTGAAATGGGTTCTGAATCACCAGAAACTGACTTTGATGACAACGATTGGCACCGTTGTTTTCACTGGACTGCTTTACATTGTTGTTCCTAAAGGATTCTTCCCGACACAGGACTCTGGTGTCATTCAGGTCACATCAGAAATCAGGCAGTCGTCTTCATTCAATGCCATGAAGACACAGCAGGAAAAACTCATCGATATCGTTCTCAAAGACCCTGATGTTGAGAATGTCTCCTCTTTCATTGGTGTTGATGGCACAAATCCAGCACCAAACAATGGACATATGCAGATCAATCTGAAACCGAAAGGTGACAGAAATGATATCCGCACCATTATGAGCAGGATTCAAGAGAATGTGCAGGATATCCCTGGCCTGACAGTCTATATGCAGCCGGTGCAGGATATCAGTATCGACAGCCGCGTCAGTTATGCCCAGTACCAGTTCACACTGCAGGCAACAACACAGCAGGCACTTTCTGAATGGACTGGTAAACTGGTTGACCGATTGAAAGATGTCCCTGAACTGACTGACGTTGCAACGGACCTGCAGGAAGGCGGTCTGAAAGCATATATCAATATCAATCGAGATACAGCTTCCCGTCTTGGTGTCTCGATTCAGGACATCGACGATGCCCTTTATGATGCATTCGGTCAGCGGCTTGTCTCAACCATCTATACTCAGACAAACCAGTACAGGGTTGTCTTACAGGTCGCACCTGAAGACCGCCAGAGCCCATTGGATATCAAAGGAATTTATGTTGCTTCAGCAAATGGCGGAATGATTCCTTTAGATGCTATCGCTTCTATTGAAGAGAAACCCGCAACATTGGTCATCAACCATATGGGGCAGTTCCCGACAGCAACCATTTCATTCAATCTTGCGGATGGTGTTGCCCTTTCCAAGGCTGTGGACCTGATCCATGAGGTTGAGGAAGACATGGATATGCCTGACAGTATCCAGACTGAATTTCAGGGTTCTGCGATGGCATTCCAGTCATCCCTGTCATCTACGTTATGGCTGATTCTTGCCGCATTGGTCACAATGTACATTGTCTTGGGCATCCTGTATGAAAGTTATATCCATCCAATCACCATCCTTTCTACACTGCCATCAGCTGGTATCGGCGCACTGCTTGCCCTGATGGTGACAGGCAAGGATCTCTCTGTCATTGCTATCATCGGTATTATTCTTCTGATTGGTATTGTCAAGAAGAATGCAATCATGATGATTGACTTTGCCTTGACTGCTGAACATGAAGGCATGGCACCAGAAGAAGCAATCTATCAGGCATGCCTACTCCGTTTCCGTCCTATCATGATGACGACACTGGCAGCATTGTTTGGTGCAATCCCGATGATGCTGGCAACAGGTATTGGTTCTGAACTCCGCAATCCGTTGGGTATCACGATGGTAGGCGGTCTTCTGGTCAGCCAGGTCCTGACATTATTCACGACACCTGTCATCTATCTTTATTTTGATCGGCTTGCTCGACGTCTTTCCAAGAAAAAGACACAGGCTGAAGATGAGGCACATGCCAGCTGACGGGGGCTTTGATGAAGTTTTCGGAAATATTCATCCGCCGACCTGTTGCGACAGTCCTTATTACAATTGCCATCCTGCTGGCAGGTATTATCTCTTTTAAGTTTTTACCGGTATCCCCTCTTCCTCAGGTTGATTTTCCGACTATCCGTGTCCGTGCAAAACTGCCTGGTGCAAGCCCTGAAACCATGGCGGCAACTGTTGCAACGCCTTTGGAACGCACGTTGGGCAGAATTGCCGGCATCAGTGAAATCACTTCAACCAGTACATTAGGGCAGACTGAAATCACCATGCAGTTTGACCTGTCCCGCGACATCGATGGTGCGGCTCGAGATGTCCAATCTGCAATCAGTGCAGCCCGTGCTTTGCTGCCATCGATGCCGCAGAATCCAACATACAAGAAACTGAATCCTGCCGATGCACCAATCATGCTCTTGGCACTGACATCCAATTCCCTGACATTCAGGCAGATGTACGATGCCGCAGATACGATTATTGCCCAGAAGATGATGCAGATTGAGGGCGTTGGGGATGTGCATGTCGGTGGGGGCTCTCAGCTTGCGGTCAGGGTTGATTTCAACCCCCAGCAATTATCGAAATATGGCATCAGCATGGAAGATGCCCGACAGAAAATCAAGACAATGAATGTTGACCGCCCTAAAGGTTACATCAGCAACGAGAATCAGAAATGGCAGATTGAAGCCAATGACCAGCTTTCCAAGGCAAGTGATTACAAGCCGATGATTATCCACCATTATGGCGGCAAAGTTGTCAGGCTTCAGGATGTCGCTCAGGTTACTGATGGTGTGCAGGACATTTATAACAAGGGTATCGTCAATGGTGAACCTTGTATCATGATGATTATCTACCGTGAGCCAGGTGCAAATATCATTGAGACTGTTGACCGGATTTACAAGGCAATGCCAATGCTCAAGGCATCGATTCCTGCAGACATTGATCTTGATGTGGTCATGGACCGTACCCCAACAATCCGGGCATCACTTGAAGATGTTGAGTTCACACTGCTGATTTCAATCGGTCTGGTTATTCTGGTCGTTTTCCTCTTCCTAAGAAATCTGCGTGCCACTGCCATTTCTGCTATTACGGTACCCGTCTCTCTGGTTGGGACTTTCACCATCATGTACCTTGCAGGATTTTCGCTGAACAACCTTTCCCTGATGGCAATGACCATCGCAACAGGCTTTGTCGTCGATGACACGATTGTTGTTCTCGAAAACATCATGCGTTATATAGAAAGCGGGTTAAAACCGCTTGATGCCGCCATCAAGGGGGCAAAAGAGGTTGGGTTTACCGTTATTTCTATCAGTATTTCATTGATTGCCGTCTTTATCCCAATCCTTCTGATGGGCGGGATTATCGGACGTCTTTTCCGGGAATTTGCAGTCACACTATCGATTACGATTCTGGTCTCACTCTTCATCTCTCTGACAACTACACCGATGCTCTGTGCATTATGGCTGAAGGAGAAAAAGGAAGAGCATAAAGGAAGGCTCGGTAGGCTCTTCTCGAAGAGTGAACAGTTCTTCAATTGGATGCAGGCCTCTTATGAACGCACATTAGCGTGGGCAATCGATCATAAACGCCTGACATTGTTCATTCTTCTCGGCACAATTGCATTCAATATTTTCCTATATATCATTGTTCCTAAAGGATTTTTCCCTCAGCAGGACACAGGGAGAATGTTTGGGGCAATCCGTGCCGACCAGGGCATCTCTTTCCAAGCCATGGAAAAGAAGATGCAGTCTTTTGCCGAGAAAATCAAAGAAGATCCTGCAATTGACAAGGTTGCCGGTTACACCAGCAGTATCCAGAGCAATACCTCCAGGATGTTCCTGAGTCTGAAACCTCTCTCCCAACGTGATGCAAGTGCGGATGAGGTCATTGGTCGTTTGAGGAAGAAACTGGCAACAGAACCAGGTGCCTCTATCTTCCTGCAATCAGTGCAGGATATCCGCATGGGTGGGCGACCAGCCAATGCACAATATCAATTCACGTTGATGAGCGATGATCTTGAAGAGCTTCGTGAATGGACACCTAAGGCAATGCGAGCTATTGGCAAACTACCAATGATTGCCGACTTGAACACCGACCAAGAGCTGAACGGTCGACAGACCCGCCTGACCTTTGACCGTGATCAGATGGCTCGATTCAACCTGACCCAACGTGATATCGACAATGCACTGTATGATGCATTCGGGCAACGCCCTATTTCTGACATCTATAATGACCTGAATCAGTACAAGGTTGTGATTGAAGTCAGTGAGGAATACTGGAAGAATCCTGCTGCCCTGAACAATATCTATCTCCAGACAAGCAATGGACCAACGCCATTGTCTTCCGTTGCAAAATGGGAACCTGTCAACACATCATTGACTGTGAACCATCAGGGACAGTTTGCTGCCGCCACCTTATCATTCAATCTGATAACGGGGCACTCGCTCTCTGAAGCGACCCAAGGCATTGAGCAGGCACTTTCTGACATTGGTATGCCAAAATCAATCCATGGCAGTTTCCAAGGGACGGCAAAAACCTTTAAGGAATCAATGGCTAACCAACCATTGCTGATTGCTCTTGCCCTGATCGCAGTCTATATCGTGCTTGGTGTGCTCTATGAGAGTTTTGTTCATCCAATCACGATTATCTCGACTTTGCCTTCTGCCGGTGTTGGCGCCCTGCTTGCCCTTCTTCTCGCACACACGGAATTTTCTGTCATTGCATTGATTGGTGTGCTTCTTCTGATTGGTATCGTCAAGAAGAATGCCATCATGATGATTGACTTTGCACTCGTTGCAGAGCGTGAAGAAGGCATGACACCCGAAAAAGCAATTTATCACGCGTGTGCCTTGCGTTTCCGCCCTATCATGATGACAACTGCCGCCGCCCTGTTCGGTGCACTTCCGCTTGCTTTGGGACATGGCGATGGTGCTGAACTGCGCGTACCACTGGGCATATCTATTGTCGGGGGTCTGATTCTCAGCCAATTGCTGACGCTGTACACCACACCGATTGTCTATCTGTACATGAACCGTTTCAGAAAAAAGAAAAATGAGGCTATTGCCGATGAAACAGAAAAAAATGCCTGAAAATACAATTTCACTGTTCTCATCCAATCTCTTGAGAAAATCTGTACTGGCTATTGCCTGTTCTGCCGTTTTCCTGACAGGCTGTGCAGTCGGACCTGATTATGTTCGACCTGATACTGATGTACCTGTTTCCTATAAGGAAGATGGATTATGGAAAACAGCCAAACCTGCCGATGAGATTCCAAAGGGCGAATGGTGGAAAGTATTCAATGATGCTGAGTTGAATCGGTTGATGGATCAGCTGAACCGTCAGAACCTGACCATTATCCAAGCCGAGGCACAATACCGTCAGGCGGCGGCTTATCTGAGGCAGGCTGAATCTGGGCTTTTCCCAACAATTGATGCAGGATTCTCCCGTACCCGAGGGACTTCCACAAACAACAATGCCATCATCAATAACCAGAACCAGTTCACAGGTACTGTCAGCTGGGAAATCGATATCTGGGGCGAAATCAGACGCAGTATCGAAGCAGGTGAAGCGGGAGCCGCATCCAGTCTTGCCAACATTGCAGCAACAAGGCTTTCAGCCCAGGCGCAGCTTGCCAAGGCCTATCTTGAGCTAAGAGTCTTAGACTGCCAGATCAAGCGCTTGAAAGAGAGTGAAAAGCTGATGGCTGAATCACTCCAGATAACTATGAACCAATACAATGTCGGATTGGTTTCTGATGCAGATGTCGCACAGGCTGAGAGTGTCTGGAAATCAGCACAGACGGCAACTGTTGATGCGGAATTGGCAAGGGTCCAGCTTGAACATGCCATTGCGGTCAGTATCGGTGAAACACCTGCGGCATTCAGTTTAGAAACCCTCGAAAATGCACCTGATCTCCCTGTTATTCCCGCAGGCATTCCATCTCTCGTCTTACAGCGGCGTCCTGACATCGCTGTTGCTGAAAGAAAAGTAGCTCAGGCCAATGCTGAAATCGGGGTTGCAAAAGCCGCCTATTTTCCTTCGTTGACCCTTTCTGCAACTGGCGGTTGGAAACATCACTCTTTCCAGGATCTCTTTACAGTCCCTTACCGGATGTGGTCTATTGGACCATCCATTGCCCTGAATGTCTTTGATGCTGGATTACGACGTGCAAGAACCGCCGAGGCTGTTGCTGTCTATGACGAAATGGTGGCAGCCTATCGACAGCAGGTTCTGACCGCATTCCAAGAAGTCGAGGACAGCCTTGCCGCACAGCGTTATCTCCATGACGAATGTGAGTATCAGACTGCCGCTGTCAATGCTGCAAAACGGGCTGAGCAGATTATGCTGAACCGCTATCGAGTCGGTACAGCCAGCTACATTGAAGTCCTTATGGCTCAGAATACCCGCATCAATGCAGAAAACACCTGGTGGAATATCAGAAAACGCCAGTTCACCAGTGTCACATCACTTATCGCAGCTATTGGCGGTGACTGGAGTGCTGCAACTTCGATTGATAATACCAATGCATCTTCAACCACACCACCTATTTCAGCAGTGAAACGCTGATATCCAAAGCACAAAATAAAAAAGGCAGATTCTTCTGAATCTGCCTTTTGATCTTTTAGAACGTATTCCGACGGTCTGCCGCTTTTTCTCTTGCCTTCTTAAGCTTTTCTTTCTTCTTAGCTTCTTCCTCTTTCTGCTTGACAGCATTTGCACGGCGTTTCGCAGTCTTGGCTTTCTTTTCCTCGACCTCTTTGAGATGACGGTCTTTAGACTTCTGCTTTTCTGCGTAGTCTTTTGCGTTCTGCTCTTTTTCCTTCGGAGTCATCAGATTGCCCTGATGTTTCTTATCAGGGGAATCTGTTATACCCTGAGCTGCCTGCTCACGTTTCTTTTCTTTTTCCTGAACACGTTTGAGCTTTTCCTCATGGGATTTCACATTATCGTAACGGTCTGGTGCATTCGCGATTTCATCCATTTCGTTAATGTCACGCTGCAGGTCATCCTGCCGGATTTCGTCTGCACGTTTATAGCGCTTCGCCTCGACTTCAAGCATGGTGATTGCGCGCATATCTGTGCGTTTGCGTGCTTCTGCTTCATCATAGCAATCATAGACAAAGAACCTGTCATTGCAGATCAGCTTTTCATTGTAAAGCCTTGCTTCAATGTTCTTTTTCGCCTGATCAACAACTTCCAAGACTTCATCAGCCTTGGCAACAGAACCAATAGACCCCGCAGGATAATGGTCCAGAATCCGTTGAACTTCTTCACGCGGGGTTTCAGTTGGAAGCATACTGTCTTTTAAAACATCACTGGATGCATGAGCGATACCTGCCCCCATCAAGGGCATGACAAATGATGCTGCCAGACATGCGGACTTTATCATTCCCGCAATTTTTTCTCCAAGTGATGAACGTTCAACCTGAACTTTTTTCTGCTTTGACGCTTCCACGATTAGCCAATCCTGACAATGCTTGTAGATGAAAGGTGCATTTTACCGTAAACACCCGTTAAATGTTGAGTGAGCGGGAATGGACATTCAGTGCCGCCTCACGAACTGCCTCCGACAATGTTGGATGCGCATGGCAGATAGACGCAATATCTTCTGCTGATGCACGGAATCCCATTGCAACCCCAGCCTCGGCAATAAGTTCAGAGACATTTGGGCCAATCATATGAACACCCAGCACTTCATCAGTCTTGGCGTCAGATATGACTTTCACCAGTCCTGCCGTGCTTCCCATTGTGCGAGCCCGCCCATTTGCCATGAATGGGAATTTACCGACTTTCACTGACCTGTTTTCTTCCTTGAGCTGCTCTTCAGTCTTACCAATCCAGGCAATCTCTGGATGTGTATAGACAACCCATGGAATCAGATTGAAATCGACTTCTGCATGCTTACCAGCAATGCGCTCAGCAACAGCAACGCCCTCTTCTTCTGCCTTGTGTGCCAGCATTGGACCTCGCACTACATCTCCAATTGCCCAGACACCCTGAACATTAGTCCGACACTGCTCATCAACTTCAATGAATCCGTATCTATCGCAAGCCAAACCAATTTTTTCTATGCCAAGACCATCAACATTCGGAACCCTTCCGATTGAAATCAACACCTTATCAAAAGCAGTCTTTTCAATCTGCCCTGTCGCAGTCTGGTATTCAATCTGCACACCATTTGCATCCTTCTGAATCTGACAGACTGAGGTACCTGTCAGTAAATGCAATCCCTGACGTGTCAACTGTTTTTGGGCCTCCAAGGCGATTTCCTTGTCGGCACCAGACAGGATTGCGGGCATTGTCTCAAAAAGCGTGACATCTGCCCCCAATCTTCTCCATACTGAGCCCATCTCAAGCCCAATAACTCCCGCACCGATAACAGCCAGTTTTGCAGGAACTTTGTCCATTTCCAGAACGCCCGTATTTGAGAGGATGATTTCCTCATCAAAAGGAAAATCTTTCCAGGCCCTTGGCTTCGACCCTGTTGCCACAATCAACTGTGCTGCAGATATCTGTTGAATAGAATCAGCCCTGATCTGAAGGTGGAATGTCTGATCCTTTCTACCCAATATTTCTGCTGTACCAGACAGAAAAGTGATGCGGTTCTTCTTGAAGAGCCAGAGAATTCCCTCATTGGTTTGCCGGACAATCGATGCACGTCTCGACTGCATTTTCGACATATCGAGACTGACTTTTTCTGCCAGAATTCCAATATTGGAAAAATCTGCCACCGCCTCCTCATACTTTGCAGAAGCTTCAAGCATTGCCTTGGATGGAATGCATCCAACATTGGTACAAGTTCCTCCCGGTGCTGGCTTACCGTCAATTTTCCATGCATCGATACAGATGGTTTTAAGACCTAACTGTGCACATCGTATCGCTGCGATGTAACCTCCTGGACCTGCACCAATTACAGCGACATCATAATCTGCTTTCATATCAACCCCTTAGAGATCGAGAAGAAGTCTTGCTGGATCTTCCATTACCTCTTTGATTGTCCGTAAAGCAAGAACAGCCTCTCTTCCATCAATCAAGCGGTGATCATATGAAAGTGCCAGATAATTCATTGGACGGATGACAATCTGACCATTCTCGACAACAGGACGGTCTTTGGTTGCATGAATACCCAATATAGCTGACTGAGGAGGATTGATAATCGGGGTGGAAAGCATGGAACCAAATATACCGCCATTGGAGATAGAGAATGTCCCACCAGTCAAATCCTCTATAGTCAGCAGATTGTCTTTTGCCTTGGCAGACAGTTCTGCAATTTTCTGTTCAATTTCAGCGATGGTCATCAGGTCTGCGTCACGCAGGATTGGTACAACCAACCCGCGAGGAGAGCTGACAGCAATGCCAATATCAAAATAACCATGATAGACAATATCATTGCCATCAATCGACGCATTGACGATTGGATAACGCTTCAATGCTGCCACAACTGCTTTCACGAAGAATGACATGATGCCCAGTCTGACGCCATGCTCTTTTTCAAAGGATTCTCCGAATTTTTGGCGTAGATC
>CAZHQM010000001.1:0-28291 GCA_964534155.1 uncultured Oxalobacter sp. | reverse complement strand
GCTGCATATTGACTTCGTTGAATGTTGTCAGGGATGCTGTGGTCTGCTGCGACTGAATGAGGCGTTCTGCCACACGGGCACGCAAGCGAGTCATTGGCACCCTGTTTTCAATACGGTTAGAAGTCCCATAAATGGATTGCTGACCAATAGAGCCCGATGGAATTTCGTCCATCCTGTTGTCAACAGCACTCGTCTGTGACTCCGTCGCCAGGATCGATGATTCGTTCTGCATAGCCTGCTGGACATCAGCCACCGTTATCCGTCCACCTCTACCTGTTCCCGTGATAGTAGATACATCGATATTATTTTCCACAATCATCTTGTTGGCTGCTGGCATGACAATACCTGCAGGATAATTTTCTGCTGACGTTATGCCTGGCACATCGGGCGCGACTGGTTCAATAGCAGGCTTATCTACCATTTCTGACTGTTCTGCCATGCCTTCAGTATCAACAACGGCAATCACCTCGGCTGAATGAACAGTTGCACCATTCTGCATGATGATTTCTTTCAATACGCCATTTCCAGGACAAGGCAGTTCCAAAACAACTTTGTCTGTTTCGATATCAACCAGATTCTCATCCAACAAAACTTTTTCGCCCACTTTCTTGTGCCATTCCAACAAGGAGGCTTCAGTGACTGATTCAGAAAGCTGTGGAACTTTTACTTCCAATAGTGCCATTTGTTTCTCCATTATCTGTCAATGGTTCAGCGTGTTATTGCAAAATTCTTTAATGGTCCGAATGCATCTTCAACCAGATCTTTCTGCTGCTGCAGATGTTTCTTGAAGTAGCCAACAGCTGGCGATGAAGATGCTGGTCTGGTCGAATATGAAAGTTTCTGACCGACTTTCATGCATTCGAATATTGGACGCTGCATCTGTAACCAAGCGCCCTGATTTTCTGGCTCATCCTGTACCCAGATGATTTCCTGCAGATTTGGATATTTTTCAAGTTCAGCAAGCAGTTCATCATGAGGGAAAGGATACAGCTCTTCGAGTCGGATAATCGCCAGATCATTGCGTGCCAATTCTTCCCGTTTGTGTCTCAGGTCATAATAGACACGGCCGGTACAAAGCAGAACCCTTTTGACCTGTTCCGCAATGACTGTTGCATCTGTTTCACCCAATACTGGCATAAATTTTCCTGTAGTCAGATCTGCCATCGGTGATGATGCATCATGGCTACGCAACAGTGATTTCGGTGTCATGACAATCAGCGGTTTGCGCTGCATCCGCAACATCTGACGACGCAGAACATGGAATATCTGAGCCGCCGTTGTCGGCTGGACAACCTGAACATTATCGTCTGCACAAAGCTGCAGATAACGCTCAAGCCGGGCAGATGAATGTTCTGGCCCCTGACCTTCAAAACCGTGAGGCAAGAGCATGACCAGCCCACACATCCTCCCCCATTTCGCCTCACCCGAGGTAATGAACTGGTCAATAACCACCTGAGCACCATTTGCAAAATCACCGAACTGGGCTTCCCATAATGTCAGTGTATTCGGCGAGGATGTTGCATAACCATACTCAAAGGCAAGCACTGCCTCCTCAGACAGAACAGAATTGATGACAGTGAAATCAGGCTGATCAGGCGCAATATGCTGCAACGGCACATAAATCCGTTCCTCATCGTTTTCTGTCTGGTCATGCAGTTCTGCATGACGATGCACAAAGGTTCCTCGACCAGAATCTTCCCCTGTCAAACGCACGGCAAAACCTGATGATAACAATGAGGCATATGCCAGATGTTCAGCCATGCCCCAATCAACCGGCATATTACCCTTGCCCATTTCAACACGGTTTTTGATGACCCGTTCAACAAGAGGATGGAGCTTCAACCAATCTGGCAGGGATGTTATCTGACCAGATAAACGTTCCAACTCACTCAAAGGGACTGCAGTCTCAACCTCACCTGTTTCTCCCTGTTGCTGAAGTATCGGGGACCACTGGAGTGCTGATTGTGTCTGAACATCAGTCATCACTGGATTGACGATTGGTTCACCAGCGTCCATTTTCTGGCGATAGCGTGCAATCAATGCGTTTTCATCCGCTTCCGTGATGAGGTTCTGTTCTTTCAGGCGGGTTGCATAATGGCTTCGGATACCTGGATGTGCATCAATCCTGCGATACATCAGGGGTTGGGTCATTGCAGGGGTATCCTGCTCGTTATGTCCCAGTTTTCGGAAACAGACAATATCCAGAACAACATCCTTCTTGAAAGTCATTCTGAAATCCAAGGCAATCTGAGCTGCCAGAACGACTGCATCCGGATCATCTCCATTGACATGGAAAACCGGTGCCTCAATCATCTTGGCAATATCAGTGCAGTAGAGCGAGGAACGAGAATCCCGTGGATCGGAGGTTGTAAACCCGATCTGGTTATTGACCATGACATGGACTGTACCACCAGTGCCATAACCTCTGGTCTGAGCCATATTGAGGGTTTCCTGAATAACACCCTGCCCTGCAAAAGCCGCATCCCCATGAATGAGGATTGGCATTGTCTGAGAGCCATCGGTATCAGACCGATGCATCATGCGTGCTTTTGTCGAACCTTCGACAACAGGATTGACGATTTCCAGATGCGATGGGTTGAATGCCAGGGAAAGATGAACTGGACCGCCTTTGGTGGAAATATCCCGCACAAATCCCTGATGGTATTTCACATCCCCCGCTGAAAGCTCTTTGCCAGAGAGCCCATTCTCAAATTCAGCAAAAAGATCCTCAGGCTGTTTTCCCATCACATTGACCAGTACATTCAGGCGGCCACGATGTGCCATGCCAATCACGATTTCCTTGATACCCTGAGCACCTGCCCTCTGAATGATTTCATCCAGTGCAGGAATCAGTGTTTCGCCACCTTCCAGAGAGAAACGTTTCTGTCCCACATAGCGGGTATTCAAGTAACGTTCCAAACCTTCAGCCGCAGTCAATCCTTTCAGGATGTGCAGTTTCTGGTCATAAGAAAACGCTGGATTGGTGCGGATGGATTCCAGTCTCTCAAGCAACCAGCGCTTCTGGGCATGGTCACTGATGTACATGAATTCTGCCCCGATTGTCTGGCAGTAGGTCTCTTTCAAGAACTGGACCAACTCACCCAGAGTCGCATTTTCTTTGCCAAACCAGGTATTGCTGATGTTGAAAGACATATCCATATCAGCATCAGTCAAATCATAAAAAGCAGGATCAAGCTCTGGGATTTCAGGCAAAGGATGTCTTTCCAATGGATCCAGTTTTGCCCGGAATGTGCCCAAGAAACGGTAGGCTGATATCAGACGCTGGACAGCAATACGTTTTCTTGCCAGTTCCTGATTACCTGATGCCGCAACAATCCGGACAGGTGAACGCTTGCCTCGCTCTACGTATGTTGCCAGCACCTGCGCATGACTGGTATCCATCCGATTACTGCCGTCTGATGCCGGCAATGTCTGCATGCTGTTGAAGTAGTCACGCCAGTTCTCTGGCACCGAGGCAGGATTATCGAGCCAGGCATCATACAATGCCTCGATATATGGAGCGTTGCCCGCAAAGAGATAAGAGTTCTGTTGGTACTGACGCATCTTGCGGATTACCTTTCTCTTGTGTGGAATATGTGGTCTCATGACTGAATCGCCAATCCGAGATCCAGTCGATGCTGTCTCTGATTATAACTGATTAGCCACAGTGTTTATGGTCATGCACAACCTGCCATCCCCAAAAAAACGCCAGAGCTTTATCACTGACTCTGGCGTTTTTCTTCATAATCCAGCGAAGATTTTACTGAGCAAATTTCTGAACCTGATCAGTCAGTTTGCGGAGCTGCTGGTTTGTGCAGCTGAGATAGGTAATCTGTCTCAATGTTTCGTTATCTGATTTTGAGGCAGCCTTTGTACAGGTCTGCTCAATCTGATTGCCAGCATTCTTGACTTTGCCTGCAATCTGGGACTGTGTTGCTGCAGGAACCTGCTTCCAGACTTCAGAAAAACGTCTGTTTGCATCCTGATTTTCTCGCTGTGCCTGACGCAGTTTAGATTCCAGTGCAGCCATGCCAGTAGAACTGTTATCACTGTTCAGATTATTGACAGGAGCATCAGCCTTCGGTGGTGCAACAGTCCTGACCTGTTTAACAGATGGCTTGCTAGGGAATGCCTGCTGTAAGCCACAGGAAACGCCAAAACAGATTAAAGGCAATGCAGGCAATATAGCCCAGTCGAAAGATGTCAGGGACAACAGGAAAGGCTTCTCTGGGCGTTTGAGATTCTCAGAGATTGTTGCCGCATCGTCTGTCGAAATATTATTAGAAATCTGATAGTTAGTCAGACTGCGCTGCTTGAGTTTTCTAGAGTATCCCTTGATGCTCGAACGGCGGGCAAACCAATACAGCAACATCAGAACAATTGGAAGGACAAAGACCCACCATGTGAATTTTTCCTTGAACATGCAGTAACCGACAATTGCGCCGATAACCGTACCAATCCAAGGAATATGCCCCATAAGGAGTTTTTTATTCCTGTCGGAATCGACTGGCAATGGATCACCTGTGAAATGGTCATCATCAGTACCATCACACCAGACATTGTATTCACTGCCTTTATATTCGAAGGTGAACTGACCGACAGGAACCAAGACAGGAATGGATTCCTTCTGGACATCGCTCTTCCAACGCCAATCCCTCTGGCGGTCGCCCTGTGCGTGTTTATAGACGCCCTGTTCAATGACAGCATTGACTTTATTGACACCGTCTTTTTCGTAAATTTCCTCAGCTGTCGCGGTGAACTCTGCCACATCCGCATTGATGGTATAGGCAGGATCAAAATTCTTCATGTTATCCAGCCCCATTGCCCCTTCAACCAGAGACATGACATTGGCTGGCAGTTGTTCACCCGCATAGGACATCACGGTGAAGTCGCCCATATCCTGACCATTGGCAGGACGCCAGTCGGTTACGGTACGGCTGCGGACTTTTCCATCAACCATATAGCTCTCGGTTCTGTCGTAACCGAAAGATGCTGTCCAGACAGCCTGATAATGACCATCATAAACATAGCATGGAACATATTTCAGCTTGGCTTGTGTAAATGTTGCATAGTCAAGAATGTCATCAGGAGCATCTTCCTGAGAAAACATATACTTATAGGCAGCATTCTGAAGTTTCTGCTTATCAATTGTCATCGGCACGAGAAAACGTGAATCCGTAGATGCCGATGGAGTTCCAGAACCCGTGGCAATATCGACTTTCGTACCACAGTATGGACATGCTAAAGACTGTGTGCCTGGTGCATACTCAAGCTTCGCACCACAGGCTGGACAAGAGAAATCTGGTTTATCAGACTGTTCCATGTATTTAATCCGTTTTAATCAGCAAAATGCCAGGATTTACTGTCCTGGCTGTTGTTTAAAATTTAGAGCGGGCAAGTTTCAGTTTCTGGTCACGTATCAGGAGCAGTTCCTTCACTCTGTCAATGAGCGGAGTAATGCCCTCCTCTGCACTGCCAGCATCCAGCTTCTCAGTTATCGTGCTGTAGATGATTGTCTCAATTTCTGTTTCTTCAGACTTTGCCACATTATCCATGCTCGAAGCACTATGACGGATGCTCTCTGCCAGTTTCTGGAAAGTGCTTTTCATGGATGGTTCTTTTGCCCTGTTATTCAGCAACATACACATGCTGACCCATTCCACACGATTGTCGCGATTGCTTCTTTCAAGTCTGTCTGCATGGTCAGTTACAGATTTAACAGACATGAAGCTGAAGATGCATGCCACGACCGTCAGCACATTCCCCGCCCAAGTCCAGTTATCGGACAGGAAGTTTATGCCACAGAGCAGGACAATCAATGCCCAGATAGCGATAACGCCCTGAAAAACAAATGTCGCACCCAATCGGGCAAGGCGACCTGAATCACCTGCACGACTGCCAATGATGACTGGCATCAGGAATACCAAAGATGCCGTAATGGCAAGCAATCCCATACTGCCGTATCTTGCTGCAGTCCAAGCATCTGGATGAACCAGCAGCATGGAAACAACAATCACTGCAACGAGGGTAACAGCCCCCGCAACCATCAAAAAAGCACGATTACGCATTTTCTACCTCAAAAATTTTGTTTTTGACTGTATGGATCCCGACTATGCATTTGTGTCACATAGTCGGGGGCGATAAAAATACTTAACCTAAGATACGTTTCTTTTCTGCAGCAAATTCTTCTTCAGTCAGGATGCCCTGAGCCTTGAGGTCAGCCAGCTCTTTCAGGGCCTGGATTCTTGCAGATGGATCCATGGCAGGAGCTGCCGCCTGCTGCTGTGGTGGCTGCTGGTACTGCTGCTGAGGCTGTTGCTGATACTGCTGTGGCTGCTGCATGCCACCCATATTCATCTGGCCAGCCATGTTGCCCATCATGTTGCCCATAGGCATGCCCATACCCATGCCCATGCCCATGCCCATGCCAGCGCCCATCATGCCACCAGCGGTACCTTCGTTGCCTGCAGCAGTCTGCATAACATCGAAGCTGCGTTCCTGCTGGTAGTTGAAGCCGATGATTTCCATCTCGGTTTTCTTAGCCAGAGCTTCCTGCAGTTTCTTGTAGCCAGGATTGTCCTCTGGAACATTGATGGAGATGATGTTGAAGTTGGTCAGTTCAACACCGTATTCATCCATATGTGGTACCAGAGAGGTACGAAGAATACCAGACAGATCTTCCAGACGGGTAGTAACTGTCAGGATAGACTCGCCCTGCTTGATAATCGCATTGGAAATCTCCGTTTTAATACGGGTTGTAAAGATACCCTTGAAATAATTAGAGATTGTCTCAGTATCAAATGCAGGTAATGTACCAACCAGTTTCAGCAGGAACTTTTTCGCATCAGAGATACGGATACCATACTGACCGAAAGCCCGGACAGGAACGATAATCTTGTACTGAGGATCCTGCAGCTGAATTGGGTCAGGGGTTCCCCAACGGATGTCCATGTTGGTCTGTTTGTTGACGTACCAGACTTCCGCAGAGAATGGAGACTGACCACCGAATGGCAACCCAATCAGAGTTGTCAGCAGTGGGATGTTCTTGGTGCTCAGGGTATGACGCCCTGCCATGAATGGACCTTCATAGACACCGCCTTTGACAAGGTATGCCTCCTGGGTCTCATTGACGATTAACTGTGTCCATGTGGACAGCTCTTCGGATGGGAATTTCCAAGCCAGAAGGTTTGGATTGCCATTCCATTTGACCAGATCGATGATTGCCATTTTTCCTTATTCCTTTGAGAAAAAAATCAGGTATCCTGAATAGCTAACTGTACGGAAAAAATTACTGATTTTCAATAGAGAAAGTTATTTATTACTTTTTCTTACGATTGTTTCTTTTGGTAAAAAAAACCCCTGCTGTTACGGGCAGGGGCTTCTGATGACCATATCGATTATTAGATACCTCGGTTATCCGGCACCTCACGACGAGGTGAACCAACGTAAAGCTGACGAGGACGGCCGATGCGCTGTTCTGGATCAGACAGCATTTCTTTCCACTGTGCAATCCAGCCAACACTGCGTGCCAGAGCAAAAATACCCGTAAAGAAAGAGGATGGAATGCCAAGTGCAGACTGGACAATGCCAGAGTAGAAGTCAACATTTGGATACAGACGGCGGGAAACGAAGTATTCGTCTTCCAATGCCACTCTTTCAATTTCCAGTGCAACCTTGAAGAGCTGGCTGTCTTTCAGGCCCAGTTCTTCCAGAACTTCGTGGCAGGTCTCACGCATCAGGGTTGCACGCGGATCATAGTTCTTGTAAACACGATGACCGAAGCCCATCAGACGGTTGCCAGCAGTTCCTTCCTTGACAGATTTAACGTATGGCGCAACATTCTCAACAGTACCGATGCGCTTGATCATTGCCAGGGATGCTTCATTTGCACCACCATGAGCTGGCCCCCAGAGTGCGGCGATACCAGAAGCAATACATGCGAATGGATTTGCCCCAGTAGAACCTGCCAGACGGACAGTGGAAGTAGATGCATTCTGTTCGTGGTCTGCATGCAGGATGAAAATACGGTCAAGCGCACGGACCAGAACATCATTGATCTTATAGTCTTCCATCGGGGTTGCGAACATCATCCGCATGAAGTTTTCTGTGTAGTACAGTTCCTTGCGTGGATAGACAAAAGGCTGACCGACAGTATATTTATAGGACATTGCAACCAGTGTTGGAATCTTTGCCAACAGACGGATTGCAACAGCATCACGATGCTCTGGGTCATTGAGATCCAGCTGTTCGTGATAGAAAGATGACAAGGCACTGACGATTGCGACCAGCAATGACATTGGATGGGAGTCACGGCGGAACCCTCTGAAGAAGAAGTGCATCTGTTCGTGAACCATCGCATAGTCAGCGATATCTTTGGTAAAGCTGTCGTACTGTTCCTTGGTTGGCAATTCACCATTCAGGAGCAGGTAACTGGTTTCCATGAAGTTGCATTTCTTTGCAAGATCTTCAATCGCATAACCACAGTAACGAAGCTCACCTGCATCGCCATCGATAAAAGACAGGGAGGAACGACAGGAAGCCGTTGCCATGAAACCTGGATCATATGAAAGCTTGCCAGTCTGTCTGAAAAGAGACCGCATATCAATGCTGTCAGGACCCATGGTGCCTTTATATACCGGCAATTCGACGGAAGGCGTTCCGTCTTCAAATGATAAAGTTGCCTTCGTCACATTATCGTTCATCTTATTCACTACCCATCTAGTCAGTCATACAGAAAGAAAGCCTAGACTTTCCTCTTGTGCAAACTATAGATTATATCGTAATAAATGGTCTGTATAAGAATTTTTGCACCAAAAAAGGGAGTCCGCTCTTTTTTCCTGCCAATATATCCGGAATACCATCTGTCACAGGCAATTCAAGAGCCTGAACAGCGGTGGTTAATAAAGGAACAGGCAGGATTCATGCCTGTTTCAACAGGAACAGGCCTATCGGGTATTACAAAACGCTGAAATGGCGCAACGCATTGAGGATTCCATTGTCATCAACCGAGGATGTGACATAGGTGGCATTGTCTTTCACCACCTGCTCGGCATCTCCCATAGCAACTCCAATACCAGCATAAGTCAGCATGCTGATGTCATTGTGCCCATCGCCAAAAGCCATGACTTCTTCAGGAAGGATGTTTTCATTCTCAAGCATTGCCCGGATACCCGCATCCTTGCCACCACCTTTTGGTATCGCATCAAAACAGATTGGCAGAAAACGGGTCATATCAATTGTCCTGAGGTTATCGATGATGAGCGACTCCCCACCCTCAGGCATGAACGACACGAACTGGAGGACCTCGTTTTCAGGAACATCATCCAAATCAGCAGGCTCTGGCAACGGGTGATTGATAACCCGATAAAGTTCCCGAACCCGGTCATCGATCATGTTGAGCGTCCCACCCTTTGCATGGATGAAAAGACATGGGAAATTATGTTTTTTAATCAATGCCTTGAGACGACGGATATCTTCCACATCAATTGTGTGTTTCCTGACGACACCTTGGCTGTTATAGCAGTATTGACCGTTCAGAACCACATAACCATCAAACTTAAAGAACTGATCCATGAATGGCATCATGTTTGGAGAACGCCCTGTTGCAACGAACAGCCGGATTCCTTTATCACGCAGCGCCTGAAGTGCCTGACGCGTTGAATCAGGCATGGAATGGGTTTTGAAGCTGATCAATGTGCCATCAATATCAAAGAAGACTGCCTTGATTTTCTTTGGTAGAATTTGCATTGATTTTTCTTGATTAAATCAGATTATTCAGGAAGAATTCGCTGAAGATTCAATTGATTACAGGAAACAGTTAAACTCCAGCAACAAATAATTCCCAGCGCAAGGAAACAATCAGTGTGCAGCACCGACAAGAGGCTTCTGTTCTACAACAGCTTTCTTTTCAGGCATTGCCCCTCGATTCTCGACAGAAGCACCAGCTGGTGGCTGCGCACCATCGTGCTGAATGGACTGCTTTCTGACCTTCTGAACAGGTTTCTTGGCTTTTGGTTTGACAGATTTCTTCCTGACGACTTTCGTGCGTCCATAATTCCATGGTGGAACTGGATTTGCCTCGGACCAAAGCCCACGCTCTGCATCGCGTGCCTGATCCTGCATTGACTGCCATTTTGAACAGACCTCAAGTGTGCACTGATTACCGTTCACCCAAGCCAGACCAGAGCCCGCGAGGTAAGACTGAACACTGTACTGGTCGTGGATATAGACAATCGCGACATCTGTATTGCCATCCGCATAGATTCTCTCGATATCGACCGTTCTCCCAAGGACAACCTTGCTGGTTGCCTCACGTGCGGATGGACCATAGGACTGATTTGCCTTAGGTGCGGCAACACCATAAAGCCTGACGTTATAGAGACCGCCCTGATAATTGACTTTCAAGGTATCCCCCGTCACAACCTGCTCAACAGTCCCCTGCCAATTTGCAAGAGCCAAAGGCATCTGAACCGCCAGAAAGCATGTCATGAGGAAAGATTTCACGCTGTTTCTCCAATTGAGTCTAATCATGTTCAATATGATGATAGTATGACGATATCTTATGTCTATGTACAGTGGACTTTACAGGTAATTACAATAATTATCCGAATTTCTTTTTCCAGTGAGGTCCAGGCATCAGGAAAATATTGTTAACGTATTGTCTGTTTTTGAGGTCTTTATGCAGCCAATGGACTCTGGACTGATTGGAAATTCCCGCACAAGCGCCATTGTTGACGGTCATGGTCGTTTTATCTGGTGGTGCTTTCCTGTATTCGACAGCAAACCACTCTGTGCCGATTTCTCGTCCCCATGCTGTTGCCATACACAGTATCAATCCGGATCGATTGATGTGCTTTTTGAAAAAGTCAGAAACAAGGACCAATACTACATCCCCAACACACCTGTTCTAGTCACCCGTTTCGCTGACAATGCACACAATGTCATTGAAACAGTTGATTTTGCGCCCTGCTATATCCAACATGGGCGGCTTTTCACACCATCCCAGATTATCCGGATTATCAGACGTGTGGCAGGTAAACCCCGTATTGCGATCCGCATTACACCACCAGCAGGTGCTGAAAATCAGGAACAGGGTGTCAATGTCGGTGCAAACCATATCACCTTCACAGGCAACCATGAGCATTTCAGGGTGACCTCTGATGCATCCATCACATCCCTGCTTGATTCACAATCCTTCTATCTTGATGACAGCATTACGCTTGTTATGGGGATTGATGAAACACTGGGAACAGCACCCAAAGAATACGGACGGTCAGCTTATGAAGCGACTGTTGCTTACTGGAAAGGCTGGATCCATAACATCTCTATTCCATTGGAATGGCAGGATGAAGTCATCCGAGCAGCAATCACATTGAGATTGAACACTTTCCAAGATACTGGAGCCATCGTTTCTGGACATTGTTCCTTGGGCTCTTGTCACGAACATGTTCCACAACCCTCTGCCTTGAGCTGGGTACGGGAAGCACATTCCGTCACACGCGCACTGAACCGTCTGGGTGCAACGGGGACAATGGAACGGTATCTGCAGTATCTGATGAATGTCATTGCGGATTCAAACGGTATGCCATTCCAGTCTGTGTACGATATCCGCCGCAATACGATTGTCGCCACAAAAGACTCCGGCATCTGGGAAACCGGTGAACACCATGACAGTTACGGCGCCGCCATTCTTGCATGTACCCAGGCCTTCTTTGATGCAAGACTCTACCATCCCGCAGATAAATCCGTATTCAGACAGTTGGAACGCCTGGGAGAGATTGCCATCGAAAAATACCGTAGCCCCGACCTGGATATCTGGGGATATGGTGAAACTGCAGTACATACCTATTCGAGCATGATGTGCTGGGCGGCATGTGACCGTCTTGCCCTGATTGCAGAGAAATTGGCACTTCACGCAGAGGCAAAGGAATGGCGAGACCGGGCGACAATGATTCACGAACGCATTATTGAAAATGCATGGAACGATGAGTTGCAGACTTTTACCAGCACATGGAACGGAAATACTGTAGATGCAGGATTGCTGCGGATGATTGACCTGCATTTCCTGCCAAAAGACGATTTCCGAGTCATTAAAACGGTAGAACGGATTTCTGACAGACTGCTGAACAGCAATTTCCTGTCCTGTTCCGAAACAGCTCCAGAACAGGAAAATCCGCACTTTCAGCTGACTTGTACTTTCTGGTGGATTCTCGCACTCCATGCAACCGGACAGAAAGAACGTGCGCGGGATGCCTTTGAGCGGATTCTCTCCTATCGCAACCATCTTGGGATGCTGTCGTCTGATATCTCAAGCGATGACCGTTCATTGACTGGCATCTATCCATCAACATCAGCCATGGTGGGAATTATCCAGTGCGCAGTTGCCATTTCAGACTCTTGGGACAATCTTTGCTGATACAGCATGCAGACAAAATCCGTTAAACTATTAGGTCGACCTTAAAGATTTATCAGATTCTCAGAACATGCAGAAAAAAGTATTCATCAAGACCTTTGGCTGCCAGATGAATGAATATGATTCGTCCAAAATGGCTGATTTGCTTGAAGCCGATGGCGGTTATATTCGAACAGATGTTGCAGAAGAAGCAGACCTGATTCTCCTGAATACCTGTTCTGTCAGGGAGAAAGCCCAGGAGAAGGTCTTTTCAGATCTTGGAAGATTCAAACGAATCCAAAAAGAGCGGCCTGATGTCCTGATTGCTGTTTCTGGATGTGTGGCATCACAGGAGGGGCAATCTATTATCAGACGGGCACCTTATGTGAATCTTGTCTTTGGGCCACAGACCCTTCATCGTCTGCCTGATATGATCCGCAACTTTGAAAAGACAGGTGATCCGCAGGTTGACATCAGTTTCCCTGAAATCGAGAAGTTTGACCATCTCCCTCCTGCCCGGGTCGAGGGGGTAACAGCCTATGTCTCCATTATGGAGGGATGCAGTAAATACTGCAGTTACTGCATCGTGCCATATACCCGAGGTGCTGAGGTTTCCAGAGGTTTTGAAGATGTCTTGACCGAAGTTGCAGAACTCGCTGCACAAGGGGTAAAGGAAATCACTCTGCTGGGGCAGAATGTCAACGCATACCGGGGTGAAATGGAAGATGGTGGCATCGCTGATTTCGCCATGCTACTGGAATATATTGCAGAAATTCCCGGCATTGAACGTATCCGTTTTGTGACCAGCCACCCACGTGAATTCACCAGGCGCCTGATTGATGCCTATGCCAAGATCCCTCAGCTGGTAAGCCATCTCTATCTTCCTGCACAGCATGGATCAGACCGCATTCTGGCTGCCATGAAACGGGGCTACACTGCCTTGGAATACAAATCTGTCATCCGACGCCTGAAAGCCATCCGTCCAGACCTTCTGGTCTCAAGTGACTTTATTGTCGGATTCCCTGGGGAAACCGATGAGGATTTCAACGCATTGATGAAACTGATTGATGATATCGGCTTCGATAATAGTTTCAGTTTCCTGTACAGTCCAAGACCAGGAACGCCAGCAGCATCTTTACCTATCGATATTCCATTGGATGTCCGTAAAGAGCGCCTTGCAGCACTTCAGGCGAAAATCGATGCAAACACACGCCACTACAACCAGATAATGGTAGGCAGTACCCAGAAGGTCCTTATTGAGCAGGTTTCACACCGGGATTCTCAATCTGTCCAAGGGAAAACCGATAACAACCGTGTTGTCCATATTCCAGTCGAAGGCAATGCCTCTGATTATATTGGCCAGTTAAGAGATGTCCTCATCACTGAATCGGTCAATTTCTCTCTCAGAGGTGAATTCGCAGACTGACCGTCAGGATCGGAAAGCATCATGTCATCGGGATACAATATCGTTTAGGCGACATCCAAGAAAGGATTACTGTGAGCAGTAAAAACAAAGAAAATCCAAACACCCTGCACTATTCACCAGAACCACCAGACAATGAGCGTCTTTCCAATCTGTGTGGTCCCCTGGATGAAAATCTTCGTCAGATTTCAGCCGCATTGAATGTAGATATCTCAAGACGGGGTAACAATTTCATCCTGAAAGGTGCAAATGCCGATACTGCCTTGCAGATTCTTGAGGATTTCTACGCAGTGTCAGATTCTCCTATCCAGATCAATGATGTTCAGCTGGCATTGGTTGAGCATCGGGCAATGACCAAAAATCTTGAAGCCGGTATGGCAGCCACCGAACTGATTGAGGCTGAACTGACGAATCCAATCCTGAAAACACGGCGCACAGACCTTCGTGGGCGCACTCCCCGCCAGGTTCAATATCTGAAATCGATTCTCGAACACGACATCACCTTCGGTATCGGACCAGCTGGCACCGGTAAAACCTATCTGGCTGTTGCCTGTGCTGTTGACGCCATGGAGCGGGATGCTGTCCAGCGTATCATCCTGACCCGCCCTGCCGTTGAGGCTGGGGAGCGCTTGGGCTTTCTGCCAGGAGATCTTGCCCAGAAGGTGGACCCTTATCTCCGCCCGCTCTACGATGCGCTTTATGATCTGCTGGGTTTTGAGCGCACACAGAAGTGTTTTGAAAAACAGACCATTGAAATTGCACCGCTGGCCTATATGCGTGGCCGCACCCTGAACAACGCATTCATTATTCTGGATGAAGCCCAGAATACCACGCCAGAGCAGATGAAGATGTTCCTGACCCGAATCGGTTTTGGCAGCCGTGCTGTCATTACTGGGGATGTCACCCAGATTGACCTTCAGCACAATCAGCGGAGTGGTCTGGTTGATGCCATGCATATCCTGAAAAATGTCCGTGGCATTGCATTCTCTGAATTCAACAGTGCCGATGTCGTCCGTCATCCGCTGGTTGCCCGCATTGTCGATGCTTATGATGCCGATGCCAAACATCAGGCTGCCCGCAAAGAACGGGAAAAGCAGGAACAGGCAACAGAAAAAACCTCACCTGAGGATAAAGCAGAATAATCTACCCTCTATCTCTGGGAGAAAGTCATGAGTCAATTCAAACTTTCACTTTCCGTTCAGTACCCTGATGATCGGTTAAAAAATGAACTTCCCCGCTGGCGAATCAGGCGGTGGGTTCAGTCTGCTTTGCAGATGCCTGCCTTCATCACCATCCGTTTCGTTGACGCTGAAGAGGGACTTTCCCTGAACAGTGCCTATCGTGGGAAAGACTATGCGACGAATGTGCTGACATTCCCCTATGAGGATGATGCAGACTTTCTGCCTCCAGAACTGCAGGCGGATGCTGAAAACACGCCAGCAGATGATCTTCCATCTGCAAGCGCCGATATCGTTTTATGCACCGATGTTTTGATCAGAGAGGCTAAAGAGCAGCAGAAGACCTTGATTGAGCATGCCGCCCATCTGGTCATACATGGCACACTGCATGCCCAGGGCTATGATCACATTGAGGATGATGAGGCAGAGGAAATGGAATCTCTTGAAACAGCCATCCTCGCAAAACTGGGGTTTGATGATCCTTATCAGATCAAGGACTGATTTTTAAGACTTTTCTCCCATCTCAAATCTGAAAAGAAAACATAGGTCAAGAGTCATTCTGATTTTTCAGAATATGATATACGCCTAGCTTATTTTTTCGGGTTTTATGAACAAGGTCATCATCCGGGCAACAATCTCAGTTTTCATCTGTTGCCTGCTGTATGAAATCTTCGATATCGGCACGGGCATTCCTTTTTATGCAGGGATTGCGGCGGTCATCTGTCTGCAGTCTGAGATCAGGAGTACGGTTCGTGTCGGATTGAACCGCACTGTCGGAACGCTTATTGGCGGTCTGACAGGGATGGTTATTCTCTACCTGACCCGATACTATTTCATCATCAGCCGCCCTATCCTGCGCTACGCATTGATTACGGTATGTATTGCGCCCCTGATGTTTCTCGCTCATTTCATCCGAAAAGCCAGGGTTCCTATAGGATGGCAGGACAATGGCCTGTTCCCCGGGGCAAAACTGCTCATCGATTTCCTGAAGAACAGTACCCTGACCAACATTACCTGTATCGCATTTCTCAGTGTGACCATCACACATGGTGGTGATGTGAGCATCACAGAATTCGCATCAAACCGTATCTTAGATACACTGATTGGTGTGGGTGTCTCATTCCTGATCAATCTGATACCGTTGAGTTTTCTTGATGTTCACAATAAAGTGGCCGCCAATGGGGATGAGCCAGAATAAAACGCTATACTGAAAAACAACAGGATCTGTCCTTTGCCTCCCGTGATTGGCAATATCCCTGCTGTGATGATTTACCATATCGCTTTGAATTTTCTCAATCTGACCTGTCTGCCCTGCAATGACTGATTACACAACATGGCCTTTTATCGGTGGTGGTACGGAACGGAAATGCTACCGTAACCCAAATGACCCAGTAAGAATGGTCAAGCTCAGTCCACGCCAGAGCTCCAAGCAGACAATGCGGGAAATCGAGTACTATCAGTATCTAGTCAAAAACAATGTGCCTTTTGACCATATTCCGCGTTTCTATGGCACGGTTGAACAGGATGGTTTCATTGGCATTGAGCAGGAATTTGTGACTTTCCGACCTGATTCTGATGAGCCAGCCCCAACGCTGGGCACTTATATCCAGCGAGGGCTTACCGATAGCCAGCGCACAGAACTGAATGCCGCATTCATCAAACTGCATGACTACCTCCTGAAATGGAACATTTCTTTATGCGATATGCAGGTTTCCAATATCGTCGTCCAAGAAAAACCTGAAGGTATCCATCTGATGATGATTGATGGTTTAGGCGGTGCCGAGGTGATTCCGCTTTCCCGCTGGTTCAGTTCCCTGGGAAACAAAAAATTAGAGCGACATTGGAAAAAACTGAACAGGAAAGTCCTGCAAGTCGATGACTCGTTAAGATCCTGTATTTTCGGTGAGCCTGAAATCAAGCATAAACGCTGAACCCTTTGATTTCTGGCAGGTATTTTCGTTGGATGCCATGAAGTTAGATGCAGAAACAAGACTGTTTGTGACAATTTCGACAGCGTTTGCCTTGTTCTTTGGCACAAGCATTTCTGCCATTGCTGCCAATTCTCATTCTGCAAAATCCCCTATCAGTAAAAAGACAGTCGTACGGTCCCAGAAAAAACGGTTGCAAAGCGCTAAAGGTGAGAACTGGACACAGGAAACACCTTTCATATCCGAAACACATCAATCAGCGAAACTGCCTCCAAATACTGAAAAAAAACAGGCTGCCCAAAGAACGGATGCAATCACATACCCGAACAGCCAATCAATCCAGAATGCAGGCAATGCTGAGCATCAGAAGTACGAAACAGACATTCAAAAAGCATTAGGCGGGGCATGGACTGAAAGCCAGAAAAAACCTCCATCTGGCAACGGCTATGCAATTGGCAATACCCGTGTTGAAATGTCTTACGGCAAGGAAAATGACCGTGCCGGTGAACGGCGCGATTTCCTGACTGAGGCGAATGGCAACCGCCAACCGTCCACAAATCCCCGCATGATTGAATCCAACACAGACCGAGATGTATGGCATCTTGGATTCGGCTACGACAAGGGCAAACACCATTTCAACACCAGCGTGGATTATCTTCAGATGAGAGATGAGAAAGACGGTTCATCCACCAGCAATGAAGATCCTGCTGAAATGAAAACCATCACTTTTGGTTATTCTCATGATGTTTCAGAAAACACCTCCCTGTACGGTGCCTTTTCACATACCGAGTACGACCAGGACAAACTGCCAAATTCATCAAAAAATGGCGATGACAGCATCAACCAGTTCAGTGTTGGCATCAAACACCGTTTTTAATTCAACATTTGCTGTTATCCTGTTGAAAAATATCGAATTTTCTCAACCAAACCCACTTTCAATCTCCACATCCATTCATCCAACAGCTGAGCTTTTTTCAAGACACTTTATATGACGTTTTGACGGTTTGTTGTATTACTGTCCTTTATCGAAAAAAATGACTTTTTCATCCTTTCGCAACGCCCAGATAAAGTTATAATCCGTTCAATTTTTCTGGCACATCCACTCTTCAGAAAAACACAGCAGAATCTCTTGGATTTCTGTATTTTTTACCGTTTTCAATGGGGGTGAGCGATGAAATTCCGCTTTCCTATCGTCATTATTGACGAAGACTACCGTTCAGAAAATTCTTCAGGTCTTGGCATCCGTGCATTGGCACAGGCAATTGAAGATGAAGGAATGGAAGTCCTGGGGGTTACCAGCTATGGTGACCTGTCACAGTTTGCACAGCAGCAGTCCCGTGCATCCGCTTTTGTCCTTTCCATCGATGATGAGGAATTTGGTACCGGTTCAGACGCTGAGGTCGATGAAGCCCTGAAGGCGCTCCGCTCTTTCGTCACAGAAATCCGTGCGAAAAATGAAGATATTCCCATCTATCTTTATGGCGAGACCCGAACCTCACGGCACATTCCGAATGACCTGCTGCGTGAACTCCATGGCTTCATCCATATGTTCGAGGATACGCCGGAATTTGTCGCCAAACATATTATCCGCGAGGCAAAAACTTACCTTGACGGATTGGCGCCTCCTTTCTTCAGGGCATTGATGCATTATGCCCAGGATGGCTCCTATTCCTGGCACTGCCCAGGGCATTCCGGTGGTGTCGCTTTCCTGAAATCCCCGATCGGTCAGATGTTCCACCAGTTCTTTGGTGAGAATATGCTTCGTGCTGACGTCTGCAATGCGGTGGAAGAACTGGGGCAGCTGCTTGACCATACAGGTCCAGTTGCAAAGAGTGAACTGAATGCAGCCCGGATTTTCAATGCTGACCACTGCTATTTCGTGACAAATGGGACATCCACTTCCAACAAGATTGTCTGGCACTCCATGATTGCCAACAATGATATTGTTGTGGTTGACCGGAACTGCCACAAATCCATCCTGCATGCCATCATCATGACAGGGGCTATTCCTGTCTTCCTGATGCCAACCAGAAACCACTACGGCATCATTGGTCCGATTCCAAAGTCTGAATTTGATTTTGATTCCATCCAGAAGAAGATTGAGGCAAATCCTTTTGCCAAGAATGTTCCTAACAAAAAGCCTCGGATCCTGACCATCACCCAGTCAACTTATGATGGTATCGTCTATAACGATGAAACCATCAAATCAATGCTGGATGGGAAGATCGATGCACTGCACTTCGATGAAGCATGGCTGCCACACGCAAGTTTCCATGATTTCTATCAGGATATGCACGCTATCGGTGCAAACAGCAAATCTGCCCAGAAATCCCTGATTTTCTCCACCCAGTCCACCCACAAGCTGTTGGCAGGTCTGTCTCAGGCATCGCAGATTCTGGTGAAAGAATCCGAAGAGGTCAAACTTGACCAGAACACCTTCAATGAGTCTTTCCTGATGCACACGTCCACCTCGCCTCAGTACGCCATCATCGCCTCCTGCGATGTTGCAGCAGCGATGATGGAACCTCCTGGTGGTACTGCCCTCGTTGAAGAATCCATTCTTGAGGCACTCGATTTCCGTCGTGCGATGAAGAAAATCGACAATGAATTTGCCGATGACTGGTGGTTCCAGGTATGGGGGCCTGATGAATTCGCTGAAAATGACATCGGGGAACGTGACGACTGGATCCTGAAAGCAGAAGACGACTGGCATGGCTTCAATGATATTGCCCCGAATTTCAATATGCTGGACCCAATCAAGGCAACAGTCATCACCCCGGGACTTTCATTGACCGGTGAATTTGAGAAGACCGGTATTCCTGCGTCTATCGTCAAGACCTTCCTTGCCGAGGATGGGATTATTGTTGAGAAATGTGGGCTGTA
The DNA here is from genome assembly GCA_964534155.1 of uncultured Oxalobacter sp. Taxonomy (GTDB): domain Bacteria; phylum Pseudomonadota; class Gammaproteobacteria; order Burkholderiales; family Burkholderiaceae_D; genus Oxalobacter. The sequence continues at coordinate 8,488 of CAZHQM010000001.1, read as the reverse complement.
CAGTTTCTTCATCATGTTCACCATCGGTATCACCAAAGGACGTTGGAATACACTGGTCGCTTCCCTGCAGCAGTTCAAGGACGACTACGACAAGAACCAGCCAATCTGGCGTGTACTGCCTGAGTTTGCAGCTGCCCATCCACGTTATGAACGGATGGGGTTGCGAGATCTCTGCCAGCAGATCCACGATTACTATCGTGAAAACGATGTTGCCCGCCTGACAACTGAAATGTATCTGTCTGACATGAAGCCAGCGATGAAACCATCTGACGCCTATGCGAAGCTGGTACACCGCGAAGTGGAACGGATTCCAATCGATGACCTGGAAGGACGTGTAACTTCTATCCTGCTGACTCCTTACCCACCAGGTATTCCACTGCTGATTCCTGGCGAGCGTTTCAACAAGACGATTGTTGACTATCTGAAATTCGCCAGAGATTTCAACAGTAAGTTCCCAGGATTCGATACGGATGTCCATGGTCTTATCCGCATCGAAAAGGATGGAAAAACCGAATACTTTGTTGACTGTGTCAAACAAGACTGATCAACAGAGTCTGATTTGCCTCCTCCTTTTCCAAGCCCTGTTTCTGATGAACAGGGCTTTTTACTTTTTTGCACAAATTTGGTGCATTCATCAATTCGGTGCATAACATGTCCTGATATGGTGCAAGTCCCGGTTACATATAGACTGTTCAGCAAAAGGATGCTACATTCTAGAGCGTCATCTAAATGCCTCCGTCAAAGGCATTATTTTTTCAATCAATGGGGATTTTAAATGGTAACTAAAGTCGGTATCCTGGGTTATGGGAACCTGGGGCGCGGTGTTGAATGCGCCGTCAATGATGCGAAGGACATGGAACTGGTTGCAGTTTTCACAAGACGTGATCCTTCCTCTCTGAAAATCTTGTCTGAAAATGCAAAAGTTGTCAGCATCAATGACATCGATTCCTATCAGGACAAGATTGATGTCCTGATTCTCTGCGGTGGCAGTGCAACTGACCTCCCAGAACAGACTCCAGCATATGCCAAGAAATTCAATGTCGTGGACAGCTTCGATACCCACGCAAACATTCCTCAGCATTTCCAGAATGTTGATGCTCCAGCTAAAGCTGGTGGCAAGGTTGCACTGATTTCTGCAGGCTGGGATCCAGGCATGTTCTCTCTCAACCGACTGTATGCCAATGCTATTCTGCCAAACGGCAATGACTATACTTTCTGGGGTAAAGGCGTGAGCCAGGGTCATTCCGATGCGATCCGCCGTGTTGCAGGCGTCAAGGATGCACGTCAGTACACCTGCCCTATCCAGAGCGCGCTGGATGCTGTGAAATCCGGTTCTGATCCAGAACTGACCACCCGCCAGAAACATACCCGTCTGTGCTATGTCGTTCTCGAAGATGGTGCTGATGCAGCAACTGTTGAAAAGACCATCAAAGAAATGCCTAACTACTTCTCCGACTACGACACCACTGTCAACTTCGTTTCTCAGGAAGAACTGCTGAGAGACCACGGTGGTCTGCCACATGGTGGTTTCGTCTTCAGAACCGGTGTTACTGGCGCAAACAAAGAAAACAAACACATCATCGAATACAGCCTGAAACTGGACTCCAACCCAGAATTCACTGCTAATGTCCTGATTGCTTATGCACGTGCGATTGTACGTCTCAACAAAGAAGGCGTTGCAGGCTGCAAGACTGTATTTGATATTGCTCCAGGCTATCTGTCACCGCTTTCTGCTGACGAGCTTCGAGCAACCATGCTCTGATTTTCCCAGACAAAGAAAAGCCAGCAGTTCCTGCTGGCTTTTTTGTATTCAAGAGCCTTACTCCGCAGTCCTGAAAAGGATGTCATATATCCTTTTTCTGGCACGGAGCTTGCATGTGTTCTTAACACTATAATCAGAAGATGGTCGTCAACAGACCATTATTCAGGAAGAGCCCGATGAATTCTTTACTTAACCGTCTGCAGCCTTACCCATTTGAAAAGCTGCGTAAACTGTTTGGCAGTGTCACGCCCAATCCGGACTATGCCCATATCAATCTTGGTATCGGTGAACCTAAACATCCAACACCTGACTTCATTCATGAAGCCATCATCAAGAATTTACAGGGGCTTTCTAAATATCCTGCGACACTGGGCACGCTTCCCCTGAGAGAGGCTATCGCTGACTGGATCACCAAACGCTATGGCATTCCAAGACTCAATGCGGCAACCCAAATCCTTCCTACGCTGGGCTCACGTGAAGCACTGTTTGCCTTGGCACAGACGGTACTGGATCCTAGCGAACATGGATATGTCCTCTGCCCAAACCCTTTCTACCAGATCTATGAGGGGGCGGCCTATCTTGGTGGTGCAGAACCTTATTTTGTGAATGCTGACCCGGCACAGAATTTTGCCTGTGACTATGACAGCGTGCCTGAAGAGGTCTGGGCAAAAACAAAACTGATTTATGTCTGCTCTCCAGCCAACCCAACCGGTGCAGTCATCCAGCTTGAGCAGTGGAAGAAACTCTTTGAACTGTCCGACCGGTATGGCTTTGTCATTGCCTCAGATGAATGTTACTCAGAAATCTATTTTGATGAGCCACCTCTCGGGGGTCTTCAGGCAGCCCATATGCTTGGCAGAGAAGGCTACCCTCGCCTGATTATGCTTTCTTCACTCTCCAAGCGGTCAAATGTACCAGGCATGCGCTCAGGCTTTGTAGCTGGCGATGACGCAATTATCAAGAAATTCCTGTTATACCGCACCTATCATGGGACAGCGATGAGCGAAACTATCCAGCTGGCATCTGTCGCCGCATGGCAGGATGAAAACCATGTGATTGACAACAGGGCAAAATACGACCGTAAATTCCGTGAAGCAGTGCCTGTTCTTCAACAGGTCGCTGATGTCACATTGCCAGACGCCAGTTTCTATCTGTGGGCAGAGGTCTTTAAAAGCTCAGGTCTGACTGATACGGAATTTGCCCAGAAACTTTATGAACAGTACAACGTAACAGTCCTGCCTGGCAGTTATCTTGCCCGTGAGGCTCATGACATCAATCCTGGTGCCAACCGTATCCGAATTGCACTTGTCGCTGAACCAGCAGAATGCCTGGAGGGGATTCAGCGCATTGTTTCTTTTGTCAAAAACCTTAACAAATAAATAACAATCAATATCTTATAATGGGGATTTAAGATGTCTTATGAATCTTTAAAAGAGGTCATCGAAGGAGCGTGGGAAGTCAGGAACACCTTTAATTCCAAGACTGTTTCACCTGAAATCCATCACGCAGTCAATGAAGCAATCGACCTGTTGGATAATGGGAAACTGCGCGTCGCAGAAAAGATCAATGGTGAATGGACTGTCAATCAATGGGCGAAAATGGCGTGTCTGCTGTCTTTCCGGCTGCAGGACAATTCCCTGATGCCTGTCGGGCTGAATTCATCCAATGCCCTGCATTTCTATGACAAATGCGTCAGCAAATTCACCAACTGGACAGAAGAAGACTTCTCCAAGGCAGGTTTCCGTGTTGTGCCACCGGGTATCGCCCGAAAAGGCTGTTATATCGGACCAAATGTTGTGATGATGCCTTCCTTTGTGAATATCGGCGCTTATGTTGATGAAGGCACCATGATTGATACCTGGGCTACAGTCGGTTCCTGTGCCCAAGTGGGTAAACATGTCCATCTGTCTGGTGGTGCAGGCATCGGCGGTGTTCTCGAACCTATGCAGGCCAACCCAACCATTATCGGCGACAACTGCTTCATCGGGGCACGTTCGGAAATTGTTGAAGGGGTCATCGTTGAAGACAACTGTGTGATTGCCATGGGGGTTTTCATCAGCCAGTCCACCCGAATCTATGACCGCGAAAATGACAAAGTTCTCTTTGGCCGCGTTCCAGAGGGCTCTGTTGTTGTTCCCGGCAGTCTGCCTTCAGCCGATGGCAAGTATAATCTGAACTGTGCGGTCATCGTTAAACGGGTCTCTGCAGAAACCCGTGCGAAGACCTCATTGAATGAACTGCTGCGTGATAATTGATTAGGATACCCTGATGAATCCAACAACCTTTGAACTTGCCTGCGATCTGATCAGCCGCCAGTCGGTCTCACCTGTTGATGGTGGCTGTATCCCACGCATTGAAGCACTGCTGGCTCCATTGGGTTTCACCTGCGAGACAATTGTCTCAAATGGTGTCACCAATCTCTGGGCAAGACATGGGGCTGCAGATGGTCCATTGGTTGTTTTTGCCGGGCATATCGATGTCGTTCCAACAGGACCTGTTGAAAACTGGACATCTGATCCTTTCACACCGACTGTCAGGGATGGCAGACTGTATGGCCGTGGTACAGCAGATATGAAAACCTCGGTTGCCGCCATGGTTGTTGCCGCACGTGATTTTGTCCGAGAACATCCTGATTACAAGGGCTCCATTGGATTCATCATCACCAGCGATGAAGAGGATATCGGCATTGATGGCACCAAGGTCGTTGTCCGCATTCTTGAAGAACGGGGCATCAGACCAGACTGGTGTATTGTCGGTGAGCCCAGCTCTGTGAAAACCCTTGGTGACACCATCAAGAATGGCCGCAGAGGCTCATTGCTTGGCTATCTGACCGTCATCGGTAAACAGGGGCATATCGCCTACCCTTCCCGGGCTTTCAATCCTATCAACAGGGCTATGCAGGCACTGGCAGACCTTTCTGCCGAGGTCTGGGATGAAGGCAACGAATACTATGAGCCGACATCATGGCAGATGTCCAATATCCATGCTGGCACTGGGGCGAACAATGTCATCCCCGGTGAAATGAAAGTTGATTTCAATTTCCGCTTCAGCACTTCCTGCACAGCGGAAGGTCTGCAGAAACGTGTCCATGAAATCCTGGACAGTCACGGTCTCAAATACGAAATCAGATGGCGTCTTTCCGGTGAGCCTTTCCTGACCCCTCGGGGCAATCTCACCCAGGCTCTCTCTGATGCCATTACCTCTGTCACACAGGTTGTTCCTGAACTTTCAACCACTGGCGGCACATCGGACGGGCGCTTCATTGCAAAAATCTGCGACCAGGTTGTTGAGTTCGGTCCTCTGGCAGAAACCATCCATCAGGTGGATGAGAATGTCCCTGTCGATGATATTGAGCCTCTAACTGAAATATATCGCCGTACCCTGAAAAACCTGTTCCTGTAATTGGTTATAATGGCGTTTTAGATTCAAACAGGTCCGACTCTGTTCGGGCCTGTTATTTTAATCAAAGGACGATGCCATGATTTCTCAGCCATCCCAGACCGACAGCGGAACCGTTCCTTTCACGACCGTCAGAGACCTTCTTCGGTATGCTGTATCCCGATTCAATCGGGAAAAACTCTTCTTTGGACATGGAACAGACAATGCTTACGATGAGGCTGTCTATCTGATCCTGCATACCCTGTCATTGCCACTTGACCGACTAGAACCGTTTCTGGATGCGAAACTGACCTCCGCTGAAATCAATGATGTCATGGATATCATCGAACGGCGGGTAACTGAACGTGTGCCTGCAGCCTATCTGACCAATGAGGCTTGGCTTCAGGGATATTCTTTCTACGTTGACAAAGGTGTCATCGTTCCACGCTCTTTCATTGCGGAACTGATTGTCGATCAATTCTCTCCTTGGGTTGATGATCCTGACAATATCTCAGAGATCCTTGAACTCTGTACAGGTTCTGGCTGTCTCGCCATCATGATGGCAGACCAGTTCCAGAATGCCCATGTTGATGCAGTTGAACTCTCGCCTGCCGCATTGGGTATTGCACAGACCAACATCGACAACTACGAGATGGAAGACCGCATCAAGCTGTATCACGCAGACCTTTATGATGGCATCCCTGAAAAACGGTATCAGCTGATTGTGACGAATCCGCCTTATGTCAACCAGACATCGATGGGCAAACTGCCAATGGAATACAAGGCAGAACCTCAGATGGCACTGGCTGGTGGTATCGATGGCATGGATATTGTCAGAAGAATTGTCAAGACTGCAGGCAAACGCCTGACTGATGATGGTCTGCTGATTGTCGAAATCGGCAATGAAGCTGAACATGCGATTGCCGCTTTCCCTGAGCTTGAACTGACATGGCTCTCCACTTCTGGTGGTGATGACCGTGTTTTCCTGCTGACTGCACAGCAGCTGAAGGAGCTTGAACAGGCATGATCCGTTTTTCCCGACTTTCCCTCATGCGGGGAACCAAGGTTATTTTTGACCAGGCTGATGCCGTATTGAATCCTGGAGAGAAAGTCGGACTGGTTGGTCCTAATGGTGCAGGGAAATCAACGCTGTTTGCCCTGCTTCAGGGAGAACTGCATCCTGATGGCGGTGATATTGATTTTCCTGCCACCTGGCGGATTTCCCATGTTGCACAGGAAACACCTGCACTGGAACGCAGTGCACTGGACTATGCCATTGATGGTGATGTCCAGCTCAGAAAACTGCAGGCTGAACTCGCCCAGCATGAAGCAGATGCCCAATCTGCTGAAGCAGGCATCCGTATCGCTGAACTGCATACTGCCCTCGCTGATGCAGGCGCCTATACCGTCCAATCCCGGGCAGAACAGCTTCTGCTCGGCTTAGGTTTCTCAATGGATGACATGCAACGCAATGTTGCTGAGTTTTCCGGTGGCTGGCGTATGCGCCTGAACCTTGCTCAGGCACTGATGCGCCCATCTGACCTGTTACTGCTGGATGAACCCACCAACCATCTGGATCTGGATGCCATACTCTGGCTGGAAGACTGGCTGAAACGCTATTCTGGCACCCTCATCATCATCTCCCATGACCGTGATTTCCTGGATGGAGCGGTCAATGTCATTCTTCATATCGATGGCAACAAGCTGAAACGCTATGGCGGCAACTACTCTTCATTTGAACGCCAACGGGCTGAACAGATTACCCTGATGCAGGCAATGATTGAGAAACAGGCCAAGCGCCGTGCCCATCTTGAAGCCTACATCAACCGCTTCCGCTATAAAGCAACCAAAGCAAGACAGGCACAAAGCCGCCTGAAGATGCTGGAGAAGATGGAAGAACTGGCGCCATTGCGTGCGGCAGCAGAATTCTCTTTCGATTTTCTGGAACCTGAATCATCACCTAATCCATTGATGGTAATGGAAGATGTCACTGCAGGCTATACCGATACCGATGCGATGGGCGATGTGACTGGCACGCACCCTATTCTCAAGACAAAACGCTTCGCCTTACAGACGGGTGAACGTATCGGCATCCTTGGAGTGAATGGTGCAGGGAAATCCACCTTAATCCGCACGATTGCTGGCGAGCTTAAACCGCTTGAAGGTGTTTTCACCACTGGTAAAGGACTGAAAATCGGTTATTTCGCCCAGCATCAGGTTGAGACCCTGCGCAATGAGGAATCTCCTCTGTGGCATCTTTCAAAACTAGCGCCAGATACCCGTGAGCAGGAACTCAGGAATTTCCTTGGCAGTTTCAATTTCCATGGTGATATGGCTACCAGCCCTGTCGCCCCATTTTCTGGTGGAGAGAAAGCCCGGCTTGCCCTTGCATTGATTGTCTGGGAACGCCCTAACCTGCTGCTGCTGGACGAACCGACCAACCATCTTGACCTTGCGATGCGCGAGGCACTGACAGAAGCCCTTGCCCAGTACGACGGCACTCTCCTGCTGGTATCCCATGACCGACACCTGCTGAGAGCCACCACAGACCGCTTCTATATTGTGGCAGACGGTCTTTTGAAAGAATTTGATGGTGATCTGGATGATTACCGCAACTGGCTGTTTGAAACCCGCCTGAAAAAACCAGAAGCAGAAACCACCTCTTCCACTGGAACTGTACAGGAACGCCCTTCAATTGACCGCAAAGAACAGAAACGGTTGGAGGCACAGGAAAGACAACGTCTCTCGACTCTCAAGAAACCACTGGAAAAACGGATTGCCCAGCTTGAGAAAGAGATGGAACAGTTGAACAAGACACTTTCCTCCATCGATGGGCAGATGGGTGACCCAGCACTTTATGACCCCGCCAACAAAGACAGGCTGAAATCCATGCTCGCCCAACAGACTGAATGCAAGAAACGGCTATCAGTCATTGAAGAAGAATGGATGGAAAAACAGGAAGAATTGGAAGCTATTCTTTGAGTGCATTCTGCCCATTTCTTTCTATTTTTCCAGATTTTCCGAAAAGAACACAAAAAACACTTTTGGAATAAACGTATTCCATGTTGATTGAATACCTCAATCACACAGGTTCTGTCTTACTCTTGGTTCTCCTCTCTTTTTCAAACTGTTCGTATTCTTCGCTGGCACGAAGTTTTTTCTGCCATTTGAGGAAACGATGGATTTTCCCTGTTTCTACATCCGTGTGAAATGTGACGCCAATCCCCAGTATCTTAAGAATCTTAATGAAAATGGCGAGCTTGATATCCTGCTCACCTTTCATATAACGCCAAAGGGAAATCCGATTGAAGTCTATATCATTGGCTAAATCAGATATCCCATATGAAC